>JAZUNW010000026.1:0-50284 GCA_045604325.1 Faecousia sp.
TACACCAAGCGTGGCGGTAAGGTCTGGATCAAGATCTTCCCCGACAAGCCTTACTCCAAGAAGGGCCTGGGCACCCGTATGGGTTCCGGTAAGGGCGCTCCTGAAGGCTGGGTCGCAGTCGTTAAGAATCAGAAGGTGATGTTTGAGATCGGTGGCGTTTCCGAGGAAGTCGCCCGTGAGGCTCTGCGTCTTGCGCAGCACAAGCTGCCCATCAAGACCCGTACCATCACCAAGGAAGTCTCTGAGATTGGTGGTGAATAATGATGAAGGCAAAGGAAATCAAGGAAATCCGCGGCCTGTCCGTTGAGAAGCTTGAGGAAAAGCTCCAGGAACTGAAGAAGGATCTGTTCATGCTGCGCATGCAGCATGCTACCAATCAGCTGGATAACCCCATGCAGATCGCGGCTGTCAAGAAGGATATTGCCCGCATCAAGACCATTATTCGTGAGAAAGAGACCAATGTCTGAGGAGGTAAGCGAAAATGACTGAAAACACAAGAGCTTTCCGCAAGACCAGAATTGGTACTGTTGTCTCCGATAAGATGGACAAGACCATTGTGGTTGCGGTTGAGGATAGCTACCAGCATCCTCTGTACAAGAAGACCATGAAGCGGACTTACAAGCTGAAGGCCCACGACGAGAACAATGAGTGCGGCATTGGCGATACCGTTGAGGTCATGGAGACCCGTCCCCTGTCCAAGGACAAGAGATGGAGACTCTTAAGCATTATTGAAAAGGCTAAGTAAGGAGGTCGGTAAACTATGGTTCAGATGGAAAGTTACCTGAAGGTTGCCGACAACACCGGCGCTAAGGAAATTCACACCATTCGCGTCCTGGGCGGCTCCAAGCGTAAGTACGGCAACATCGGTGATATCATCGTTGCTTCCGTCCGTAAGGCTGCTCCCGGCGGTACTGTTAAGAAGGGCGACGTCGTTAAGGCTGTTATCGTCCGTTCCAAGCGGGGTCTGCGCCGTGAGGATGGCACCTACGTTCGCTTCGATGAGAACGCTGCTGTCATTATCAAGGAAGACCGTAATCCCCGTGGTACCCGTATCTTTGGACCGGTGGCTCGTGAGCTGCGTGAGAAGGACTTCATGAAGATCCTCTCCCTGGCACCCGAAGTAATCTAAGGGGGAACCAAGGTATGAACATTAAGAAGAATGATACTGTTATTGTCCTGTCCGGTAAGGACAAGGGCGTAAAGGGCAAGGTCCTGGAGGCTATGCCCGCTAAGGAAATGGTCATCGTCGAGAAGGTCAACGTGGCTACCTGCCACACCAAGCCCCGTAAGCAGGGCGAGACCGGTGGTATCGTCAAGCGCGAGACCCCCATCCGTGCCTGCAAGGTCGCTCTTTACTGCGAGAAGTGCGGTAAGGGTGTCCGCGTCGGTCACAAGACCACCGATGGCAAAAAGGTGCGCATCTGCCGCAAGTGCGGCGCCGAAATCTAAGGAAAGGAGCGTCTTGAGTTATGAACCGTATGAAAGAACAGTATGTAAATGAGATCGCTCCTGCTCTGAACAAGAAGTTCGGCTACAAGAGCGTTATGCAGATCCCCAAGCTGGACAAGGTTATTGTCAATGTCCGCTGTGGTGAATCTAAGAACAACGCCAAGGAACTGGAAGCTATCGTGAAGGATCTGGGCATCATCACCGGCCAGAAGGCTGTGATCTGCAAGGCCCGTAAGTCCGTCGCTAACTTCAAGCTCCGTGAAGGCGAATCCGTCGGCGTGAAGGTCACCCTGCGCGGCGACAAGATGTACGAGTTCCTGGACCGCCTGTTCAGCGTGGCCCTGCCTCGTGTCCGCGACTTCCGCGGCATCAACCCCAACTCCTTTGACGGCCGTGGCAACTACGCTTTCGGTCTGAAGGAGCAGCTGATCTTCCCTGAGATCGAGTACGACAAGGTGGACAAGATCCGCGGTATGGATATCTGCATCTGCACCACCGCCACCACCGACGAGGAAGCCAAAGAGCTGCTGAGCCAGCTGGGCGCTCCTTTCTACGCTTTATTTAGGAGGATTTAGGAAATGGCTAAGAAGTCTATGATCCTGAAGCAGCAGGCTGGCTCTAAGTTCTCCAGCCGCCGCTACAACCGCTGCAAGATCTGCGGCAGACCCCATGCTTACCTGCGCGATTACGGCGTTTGCCGTATCTGCTTCCGTGAGCTGGCCTACAAGGGCCAGATCCCCGGCGTGCGCAAGGCCAGCTGGTAAGTTTTTGGCCAACCCTTGAAGCTGATTGCCTGCTTTCGGCAGTTCTGTTGCCACAGCTGTTCGTTTGCGTTCCTTGAAATACACAAAGTATTCCTGCGGACCGCAAGCCTTCATCCGCGGCAACATTCCTTGCCGAACCCCAGTCAATCCACTTCTTCGGGCTGCCCGGAATGGCTCCTATTGGAGTCGTTCCAGTTCCAAATGGAACATTATGGTCTGGTGCAACTAACTGCACCTCGGCTGAATTTTTAATGTGAAAATGATTCGGAGAGTCTTGAGAAGATGGCTCTGCTACGTGCGGAGCGCATTCTCAAGATACCTTCGGGTCTCAACGGATAAAGTCCGTAACTTCTAAAAGGAGGATTATCAACATGCAAATCACCGATCCCGTAGCAGATATGCTGACCCGTATCCGGAACGCGAATTCTGCAAAGCACGAAACTGTGGATGTGCCCGCTTCCAACCTGAAGAAGGCCATTGCCCAGATCCTGCTGGATGAGGGCTACATTAAGTCCTTCAATCTGGTGGACAACGGCAACCAGGGCGTGATCCACATCACCCTGAAGTATCTGGCGAAGAAGCAGCCCGTTATCAGCGGTCTGCGCCGCGTCTCCAAGCCCGGCCTGCGCGTTTATGCCGGCGCCGAGGAGCTGCCCAAGGTCCTGCATGGTCTGGGCACCGCCATCGTCTCCACTTCCAAGGGCGTTATGACCGACAAGAAGGCTCGCGAGCTGCACATCGGCGGCGAAGTCCTGGCCTTCGTGTGGTAAGGAGGAAAACGGAATGTCTAGAATTGGTAAGAAGCCGGTTACTATTCCGGCAAATGTCACCGTGACTGTTGCTGACGGCAACGTTGTCACCGTGAAGGGCCCCAAGGGCACTCTGACTTACGGTTTCCACCCCGACATGATCCTGAAGGTCGAGGGCAATGTCCTGACTGTCGATCGTCCTGATGAGGAGCACCTGCACAAGAGCCTGCACGGCCTGACCCGTACCCTGATTAACAACATGATCGAGGGTGTTGAGAAGGGCTACAGCAAGGAGCTGGAAGTCAACGGTGTTGGCTACCGTGCTGAGAAGAAGGGCAACCAGCTGGTTATGCGTCTGGGCTTCTCCCATGAGGTTTTCATGGACGAGATCCCCGGTATCACCATTGAAGTTCCTTCTCCCAACAAGATCATTATCCACGGCATTGACAAGCAGGTCGTTGGCCAGTTTGCTGCAGAAGTCCGTGGCAAGCGTCCCCCCGAGCCTTACAAGGGCAAGGGCATCAAGTACACCACTGAGGTCATCCGCCGTAAGGTTGGTAAGACCGGTGGCAAGAAGTAATGGAGGTGTGCCGAAATGGTTAGCAAGGTTAACAAGAATGCAATGCGCCTGAAGCGGCATGTCCGCGTTCGTGGCAAGATCTCCGGCACTCCCGAGTGTCCCCGTCTGAACGTGTTCCGCAGCAATGCGAACATCTACGCTCAGATCATCGATGATGTCAATGGCGTGACTCTGGTTTCCGCCAATACGCTGGAAAAGACTTTCGAAGGCGCTACCGGTAATGCCGAGGCTGCTAAGAAGGTCGGTCTTACCCTGGCAGAGCGTGCCAAGGCTAAGGGTATCGAAGATGTCGTCTTCGATCGCGGCGGCTATATTTACCATGGTCGCGTCGCTGCTCTGGCTGAGGGTGCTCGCGAGGGCGGCCTGAATTTCTAAGGTAGAGGAGGAAAAGACAAATGGCTTATAATAAGACTCCTAACAATGAAGCTCCCGAGCTCATTGAGAAGGTCGTTTACCTGAATCGCGTCAGCAAGACCGTTAAGGGCGGCCGCGTCATGAAGTTCTCCGCTCTGGTCGTCGTTGGCGACGGCAAGGGCACCGTGGGCTACGGCCTGGGTAAGGCTGCCGAAGTTTCCGAGGCCATCATCAAGGGCATCGCGGATGCTAAGAAGAACATGGTTAAGGTTTCTCTGGCAGGCAACACCATTCCTCACGATGTGATCGGCATCTTCGGCGCCGGCAAGGTGCTGATGAAGCCCGCTCCCGAGGGTACCGGCGTTATCGCCGGCGGCGCTGTCCGTGCCGTTATGGAAGCTGTTGGCATCAAGAACATCACTGCTCGCTGCCTGCGCTCCAACAACCCCCAGAACGTGGTCAAGGCTGCTATGGCCGGTTTGACCGCACTGCGGTCTCCCGAGCAGGTTGCTGCTATTCGCGGTAAGACCGTTGAAGAAATTATCTAAGGAGGGCAATTAACATGGCAAACCTGAAAATTAAGCTTGTTAAGAGCCTGAACGGCCGTCTGGAAAAGCACATTGCTACTGCCGAGAGCCTTGGCCTTCGTAAGATCGGCCAGACTACCATCCAGCCGGACAACACCCAGACCCGCGGCAAGATCGCCAAGATCGGCTACCTGCTGCAGGTTACCGAAGTTGAATAAGGAGGAGAAGAGAAATGAAGCTTCATGAACTTTCTCCCGTCGCTGGCTCCACTTTTGAGGGCAAGCGCAAGGGCCGCGGTCACGGTAGTGGCAACGGCAAGACCGGTGGCCGTGGCCACAAGGGTCAGAAGGCACGCTCCGGCGGCAAGGTCCGCGTGGGCTTCGAAGGCGGTCAGATGCCTCTGGTTCGCCGCGTTCCCAAGCGTGGTTTCATCAATGTTTTTGCTAAGCCTCTGACTTCCGTCAATCTGGCTGTGCTGAACAAGTTTGAAGACGGCGCTGTTGTGGATGCTGCTGCTCTCGTTGAGGCAGGCGTCATCTCCAGCTGCCCCTATGGTCTGAAGGTCCTGGCAAACGGTACCCTGACCAAGAAGGTGACTGTTAAGGCTGCGGCTTTCTCTGAGTCTGCTAAGGAAAAAATCGAGCAGGCAGGCGGAAAGGCCGAGGTGGTTTAAGTGATTTCTACACTGCGTAATGCATGGCAGATCCCTGAACTGCGCAAAAAGTTGATCTTCACGATCCTCATGATGCTGCTGTACCGGATCGGCAATGTCATCCCTGTGCCGTATATCGATGTAAACACCCTGAGCACCTACTTTAACAATCAGCTGTCCGACACCATTTTGGGTCTGTACAACGCCATGTCCGGTTCCGCCTTTTCTCAGGCAACCATCCTGGCGCTGTCCATCCAGCCCTACATTAACGCTTCCATTATCATCCAGTTGCTGACCATTGCCATCCCCGCTCTTGAGCGGCTGAGCAAGGAAGGCGGCGAGGAGGGTAAGAAGAAGATCAACATCATCACCCGCTGCACCACTGTTGCACTGGGTCTGCTGATGGGCTGGGCCTACTACACCATGATTAGCAAGTCCGGTTACGGTATCGTTACCGAAGAAGGCTTCCTGCCTGCTCTGGTCATTATCCTGACCTTCACTGCAGGTTCCGCAGTTGTCATGTGGCTGGGCGAGCAGATCACCGAGCACGGCATTGGCAACGGCATCTCCATGATCCTGTTTGCCAATATCATTTCCCGGTTCCCCTCTATGGCCGGTACCGTCATCAGCATGTTCAATGCGAAGACCTGGTGGCTGGGCATCCTGGTGATCCTGGGTGTTGCTGCTCTGGTCCTTCTGATTATCTTCGTCAACGATGCTGAGCGTCGTATCCCTGTTCAGTATGCAAAGCGCGTTGTGGGCCGCAAGGTCTACGGTGGCCAGAACACCAACCTTCCCATTAAAGTGGCAATGACCGGTGTTATGCCCATCATCTTCGCACAGTCTATTGCTTCTCTGCCTGCTACCATCTATGCATTTGCCGGTTGGAAGCAAGATACCTGGATGTTCACCAACATCTGGAGCGCTGAGAGCTGGACTTATGCTGCTATCTACTTCCTGCTGATCTTCTTCTTCAGCTGGTTCTACGCGACCATCCAGTATGATCCCGTGGAGATCTCCAACAACCTGAAGAAGAACGGCGGTTTCGTCCCCGGCTTCCGTCCCGGCAAGCCCACTGCTGACTTCATCAAGAAGGTCATCAACAAGATCGTCATCTTTGGTGCTGTCTATCTGGGCATTGTGGCACTGCTGCCCATCGTTGCCGGTAATCTGACCGATGCCGTGAAGAACCTTGCCATCGGCGGCACCTCCGTCATCATCGTCGTCAGCGTTGCGCTGGAGACTGTGAAGGCTCTGGAGGCTCAGATGCTGATGCGTCACTACAAGGGCTTCCTGGACTAAGCAGAGGTATGGCAGGATGAATTTGATCCTACTGGGCGCTCCCGGCGCCGGAAAGGGGACACAAGCAGAACTTCTGACGAAGAAGCTCTCCATCCCCGCCATTTCTACCGGGAATATGCTCCGCGAAGCCATGGCAAATGGCTCCGAGTTGGGGCAGAAAATCAAGAAATTCATGGACGAAGGTTCCCTGGTCCCCGATGAGGTCATTCTTGACCTTGTCGCGGTCCGGGTGGCCGAGCCCGATTGCGGAAATGGTTTCATTCTGGATGGTGTGCCCCGCACACTGGCACAGGCAGAGGCCATCGACGCGAAGGGTGTTAGAATCGACCATGTTGTTTCCTTAGAAGTTGACGACAGCGCCATCATGGAGAGAATGTCCGGACGGCGGGTCTGCGCTGCTTGCGGTGCCAGCTACCATGTTGTCAATAATCCCCCTAAGACCGAAGGTGTCTGCGACCTTTGCAACGCAGCACTGACCATCCGCAAGGATGATGCACCGGAAACGGTGCAGCACCGGCTGGATGTCTACCACGCTGCCACAGAGGTTCTGAAGGACTACTATGCTAAGCAGGGCAAGCTCCGCTTAATTTGCGGAGACCAGCCCATCATGGATGCCCACCGGGATATCCTTAAGGCTTTAGGGGTAACGCTATGATCGCAGTCAAGAATGAACGTGAGCTTGGTTTGATGCGTCAGGCCGGCAAAATTACCGCGGCAGCCCGTGCTTTAGCAGGGGAAATGGTAAGACCGGGCGTATCAACAAAGCAGATCGACAAGGCCGTACACGATTTTATCGTTAGTCAGGGCGCGAAACCGTCGTTCCTCGGCTACAACGGCTTTCCGGCAAGCACCTGTATCTCGGTGAATAACACGGTTATACACGGAATTCCGGGCGGTTACGTCCTGAAGGAAGGGGACATCGTGTCCATCGATGTAGGCGCTTACTTCAAGGGATTTCACGGCGACTGCGCAGCGACTTTTCCCTGCGGTGCGATCAGCACCGAAGCACAAAAACTAATCGATGTTACGAAGCAGAGCTTCTTCGAAGGAATTCGCTTCGCCACACGAGGACACAGAGTGTCCGATATCTCCCACGCCATCCAGACGTATGTGGAGTCTAACGGTTTTTCAGTTGTCCGCGCTTTCGTAGGTCACGGCGTAGGCGCGAAACTGCATGAGGAGCCGGAAGTACCGAATTTCGGTGCTGCCGGTCGGGGGCCACGGCTGATCCCCGGCATGACACTGGCCATCGAACCTATGGTGAACGAGGGAACCTATGATGTTCGCGTTCTCAAGGATGGATGGACAACGGTGACTGCCGATGGAAAGCTGTCTGCCCACTATGAAAATACTGTACTCATCACCGACGGCGAGCCGGAAATACTCACCGTCGCCGAAGGACTTTAAACTATGGACCCAGAACGATTATCGGATTTAAACATTGCGGATGTGGTAATGTCCACAGCCGGCCGGGATCAAGGCAAACTGTTCTATGTAATTGGAACTGACCCGGTTTATCTGACCCTGGCAAATGGAAAGGACCGTACTCTGGAAAAGCCCAAGCGTAAAAAGCGTAAGCACATACAAAAGGTCCTTCGCTCTGAGACCAGAGTCGCCGAAAAGCTTAAGCAAGGCGACAAAGTGCTCAACAGCGAATTACGAAGAGACCTGGCTTATTTCAGCCGGGATATGCAAGAAAACAACCTGGGAGGTTAAAATCTTGGCAAAAGACGACGTAATCGAGATTGAGGGCATCGTAGTCGATGCACTGCCGAATGCAATGTTTACTGTTGACATTGGCAACGGTCACACCATTCTGGCACACATTTCCGGCAAGCTTAGAATGAATTTCATCAAGATCTTGCCCGGTGATAAGGTAACTGTTCAAATGTCTCCCTATGATCTGACCCAAGGCCGGATCACATGGAGAAGTAAGTAAAGAAATGAAACGATAAGTTTCGTATGGAGGTTAAACAGTATGAAAGTAAGACCGTCCGTTAAGCCCATGTGCGAAAAGTGTAAGATCATCAAGCGCAAGGGTCGCGTAATGGTAATTTGCGAAAACCCCAAGCATAAGCAGAGACAAGGCTAATAGGAGGTGCTGAAGAGACATGGCACGTATTTCTGGTATTGACCTTCCCCGCGAGAAGCGGATCGAAGTTGCACTGACTTATATCTACGGCATTGGCCCCGCCCGTGCCGCCAAGGTTCTGGAGAACACCGGTATCGATCCCGATACCCGCGTTAAGGATCTGACTGAAGATCAGGAAGCTCAGCTGCGTGACGCAATTGAGCACAACTATATCATCGAAGGTGACCTTCGCCGTGAGACCGCTATGAACATCAAGCGTCTGAGCGAAATCGGCTGCTACCGCGGCCTGCGTCATCGTCGTGGTCTGCCTGTTCACGGTCAGCGCACCAAGACCAATGCACGTACTCGCAAGGGTCCCAAGAAGACCATTGCTAACAAGAAGAAGTAAGGAGGGATATGTACAATGGCTAAGGCTACTAAGAAAGTCATTAAGCGCCGTCGCGAGCGTAAGAACGTTGAAAAGGGTGCGGCACATATCCGTTCCTCTTTCAACAACACCATGGTCACCATCACCGACCTGGAAGGCAATGCCCTTTCCTGGGCTTCCTCCGGTGGTCTGGGCTTCCGTGGTTCCCGTAAGTCCACTCCCTTTGCTGCTCAGACTGCTGCTGAGACCGGTGCCAAGGCAGCTATCGATGCTTGCGGCCTGAAGAGCGTCGAGGTCTATGTTAAGGGCCCCGGTCAGGGACGTGAGGCTGCTATCCGGGCTCTGCAGTCTGCGGGTCTGGAAGTCGTTATGATTAAGGACGTCACTCCCATTCCTCACAATGGCTGCCGTCCCCCCAAGAGACGTCGCGTCTGATTAAAAATAGGAGGAATTTTGCGATATGGCTAAGAATATGCAGCCCGTGCTGAAGCGCTGCAGAGCGCTGGGCGTTTCTCCTGCCGCGATGGGTTACAACAAGACTTCCAATAAGAACCCCGGCGGACAGAGAAGAGCTAAGAAGTCTGAGTATGCTACTCAGCTGACCGAAAAGCAGAAGGTCAAGTTTGTTTACGGCATCCAGGAAAAGCAGTTCCGTAATTACTACGAGAAGGCTGCTCGTCACGAGGGCAACACCGGTGAAAACCTGCTGAGCCTCGTTGAGCGCCGCCTGGATAACGTTGTTTACCGTCTGGGCTTTGCCAACTCCCGCCGCCAGGCTCGTCAGTTGGTCAACCATGCTCATTTCACCGTTAACGGCAACCGCGTCAATATTCCCAGCTACCTGGTGAAGGCTGGCGATGTTGTTGCTGTCTGCGAGAAGAGCGTTTCCAACAACTTCTTTAAGGCGCTGAAGGAAGCCGACACCTTTGTTGCTGCTCCCAAGTGGCTGGACCGTGATAAGAATACCCTCACGGGCAAGGTCGTTGCTATGCCCACCAAGGCGGATATCGACTTCGACATCGCTGTCAACCTGATCGTCGAGTTGTACTCCAAGTAATCGACCCTTTATTTGTTCGTATTGTCAATTGTGGGGTGCATTCTACACCCCATACTCTTGAGAAGGAGGGTTATCATTCATGGTAGAAATTGAAAAGCCTCGTATTACCTGTTTATATTCCGTGGAGGACATCTCCTACGGTAAGTATGTTGTGGAGCCTCTGGAGCGGGGCTACGGTATGACGCTGGGCAACTCCCTGCGCCGTATCATGCTCTCGAGCCTTCCCGGCTACGCCGCCACTTCTGTGAAGATCGCCGGCGTCCAGCATGAGTTCTCCACCGTTCCCGGTGTTAAGGAAGATGTCACCGAGATCGTTCTGAATGTGAAGCGCATGATCGTGAAGCTCCACAGCCAGGGCGTTAAGACTGTCTATATCGACGCTGTGGGCCCCTGTGAGGTTACTGCCGGCGATATCAAGGCGGATGGTGAGGTCGAGGTTCTGAATCCCGAGCTGCATATCTGCACGCTGGGCGAAGATGCTACTTTTAATATGGAGATCACACTGTCTCAGGGCCGTGGTTATGATTCCGCTGACCGGAACAAGACCGCTCAGACCACCATTGGTGTGATTCCCATCGACTCCATCTATTCTCCTGTTAAAAAGGTGAATTACACTGTGGAGCCCACCCGTATCGGCGATAAGACCGATTTCGACAAGCTGACCCTTGAGGTCTGGACAGATTCCACGATTTCCGCGAAGGACGCGGTCTCCCTTGGCGCTAAGATCCTGTCGGATCACCTGACGGTATTTACGAACCTCTCTGACACTGTCACGACCGGTTCTACCGTTGTGGAAAAGACTTCCGATCGACCTGATGCCAAGCTTGCCATGACCATCGATGAGCTGGATCTGTCTGTCCGGAGCTTCAACTGCCTGAAGCGTGCCAACATCAACACCGTTGCCGATCTTATCAACAAGACCGGTGAGGACATGATGAAGGTCCGCAACATGGGCAAGAAGTCCCTGGACGAGGTCCAGAAGAAGCTGGAAATGATGGGCTTGTCCCTGGCCAGCGAAGATTCTGGCAGCAACAATTAAAAGGAGGAAACGTTCATGTTCGGAACTCGTAAGCTGGGCAAGACCAGCACACAGAGAAAAGCCATGCTGCGTCAGCTGGTGACCGATCTGCTGGAAAACGGCAAGGTCGAGACCACCTTCTGCCGTGCAAAGGAAGTTCAGCCTGTTGTTGAGAAGATGATTACTTTGGGCAAGAAGGCCGGCCTGGCCAACTATCGCCGCGCTCTGAGCTATATCACCAGGGAAGATGTTGCAAAGAAGCTGTTTGACGAGATCGCCCCCAAGTATGCCGAGCGCAATGGCGGTTACACCCGTGTGACCCGTACCGGTGCTCGCCGTGGTGACGCTGCCGAGATGGCCGTCATCGAGTTGGTTTAATTCTCGCTTTGCTGTAAAACGAATGCCTGCTGTGCGTAAACACAGCAGGCATTTTTCCCGCGAAACTTAAGAAGATTTTTCGAAAAAAGGCTTGACATTTCAGCGCCTGTATTATATAATGGCAAAGCTGTCAACAAATGCTGCTATAGCTCAGCCGGTAGAGCGCATCCTTGGTAAGGATGAGGTCGCCAGTTCAAATCTGGCTAGCAGCTCCAAAAATCCCGAATGCGAAAGCGTTCGGGATTTTACTTTTTCACTATTCACTTTTCACTCTTCACTAAACCTCGCATTCGGGATTTTTGGAAGGTAATAAGAAATAGTGAATAGTGAATAACTATTGCGGCTTCACCGCTTTTATGCTATAATGCACCCAAGGCGGTGACGATATGAAATCTCTTTCTGAAAAGTATTTTTCTCTTCTCGGTGCAAGCACATCCACTTTTGACGGCTTTAGTAATAGTGAATTATATAATACAACTATTACAAACAATGTGCCTTATTATCCCAAAACTGAATGGCTAAACGACCCGTGTGACACTTGGTGGATGAGAACAATTCAAAAGTTGAATATGCAACTGTGCGTAAATAATTCTTGGAGTGGCTCTTGTGTGACGACAATGGTTGACGGGACTGAAAAAGCGGGTTGCATGAAACGTGCAACCGAACTTCATAATGACACTCTGGAAATTGAACCAGACATTATAATTCTCATTATTGGTGGAAACGATGCATTAAGAGGATACGATATTGGCACTTATAACGGTGTAGATGACATATATGACCAAACCACAAAAACTTATATTGGCGATTGCTCTATGTTTGGACAGGCTTATGCTACGATGGTGCATAAGGCGAAAAACAGATATCCTAATGCTGATATTTATGTTTGCTCTATGCTTCATTGGGATGTAAAAAAACATAATAAGGGATTGTTAGAGTATAACGATGTGATTCAAAAGATTGCAGAGGAATTTCAAGTTATATACGTAGATTTTTACAATAACACAAAAATTTCTCCTGAAACAGCAAGCATTTACTTGCATGCCGACGGTATACATCCCAATAAATATGGGTTTGAGCAAATGTCGGACTGCCTTATAAAGGTTTTGAAAAGTAAATACACTTAAATATTAAGATAATCAGGTTTTAATACCGGTTCCTTTTTGAGTGTCGGTCCCAAAAAAGAAAGACCACTCTTTTGAGTGGTCTTTCTTTTTTATGCTGCGCCAGATTTGAAGGTTCTAAATCGCAGCATGCCGGTGCACAGTTGCGCGCGACGGTTCGACGAAGCGAAACAATAATCCGGGTCCATTCCCGGACCCGGATGTAACCCGGTATCGTTTTATAACGATACCGGGTTACATTTATGTCAGCTTACAGCGTCCAATTCGGCAGCTTTTCAAAACGAATGGTTTTGCCTTGATAGGGGAAGGTCAGGCAGCAGGAGAAGAGCATGGGGGCGGTGAGAACATCTTTTGCGCCATACTTATGATCGCCCAGCAGGGGATAGCCACGGCTTGCGAACTGAACACGGATCTGGTGACTTCTGCCGGTGTGCAGGCGGATACGTACAAGGGAAGCCTCACCTTCGGTCAGCCGGCTGAATTCCAGCCGTGCCATCTTGACTCCCTTGCGCTCTTTTTTTACTACAAAAACCTTGTTTTTGCTGCTGTCCTTAAAAAGCAGATCCTGCCAGTCGCCGGATTCCGGTGGCGTGCCGTGGACCATGGCCACATATTCCTTGACCATGGAGCCGTCTTGTATGGCTTTGGACAGGGCGGCAGCGGCGGATTTGGTGCGTGCATAGACCATGACACCGCCTACATTTTTGTCCAGCCGGTGGAGGGTGTAGATTTTACCGCCCAGCTGAGCAGGAACATCGTGCTCTGAGTCCATGCCAACGGGCTTGACGCATACGATGATGTGATTGTCAGAATATAAAATTTCCATATAATTACCTCAATTGGTGCGATAAATGATCGTTTGTCCTAGTAAGCACCACCAAGCATGTCATTCCGAGGGCCGTGGTGCTCCGCACAGCGAATCAAAATCTCTATGCTTGCCGGGGGCAAGCCTACCATTGCAAAACACGGCCCGTGGGAATCTCCCGCAAAGCAGAATGATATGGTAAGATGATGCTTAACATGGTAAATCTAAGACATTCAATGTTAATTGGTGCAGCAAAATCCACAGCATTTGTGCTGGAGATTGGCACGGCACTTGCGTGCCTCGCAATGACGCGGGTTTTATAACTGCTCCGCTAAACGATCATTTACAAGTATAGCATATTTCGGTAAAAAAGCAAAAAAGATTTGCCAAGACTTCAAATTCATGTATAATAGAAGGAGAATATGGAGGAATGTGCAATGACTACGAAGGATTATCAGCGCAAATCGCCCATAGCGATCTTTCTGCGCTATTTTAAGAATCATAAAAGACTGTTCGCGATCGATGTTTTGTGCGCAGTTTTGATTGCAGGTATCGATCTGCTGTTCCCGCTGGTAACGAGAAGTGCCCTTTACGATATGTTGCCCGGACAGATGTACAGGACCTTTTTCGTTGTTATGGCGGCGGTGGTTGTGTGCTACGTGCTGCGCTCGTTCCTCAATTATATTGTTGCCTACTACGGCCATACCTTTGGCATTCGGGTGGAGGCGGACATCCGCAAGGACTTATTTACCCACATGCAGGACATGAGCTTTGATTTTTATGATCGCAACCGCACTGGACAGCTCATGAGCCGGCTGACCACAGATCTTTTTGAACTGACTGAGCTTGCTCACCACGGACCGGAGGATCTCTTGACTTCCGTTTTGACCATTATCGGTGCGCTGGTTGTCATGGGCTCTATTCAGTGGCGGCTGGCGGTGGTGGTGGCGCTGACCATTCCGGTGTTTTTGATCGTTGTGATGTCCATGCGCCGTCGGATGGGAAAAGCCTCCAAAGCAGCGAAGGAAAAGACCGGCTATATCAATCAAGAGATCGAAAGCAGCTTGTCCGGCTTCCGTACAGCCAAGGCTTTTGCCAATGAGGAAACGGAAAATGCGCGCTTCACCGCTGCCAACGAGATCTATAAAGGCTCTAAGCGGGAGTTCCACAAGGCCATGGGCCGCTTCCACAGCAGCGTGGAGTTTTTTCTGTGCAGCCTGAATGTGGTTATCATCGGTGTCGGTGGCTACTGCGTCATGCAGGGACAAATGGACTACCGGGATCTTCTGACCTTTACCCTTTATATTTCTTCCTTTGTGGGCCCCATGCGTAAGCTTTCCGGTTTCAGCGAGATGTTCGCCAACGGCTTTGCGGGTCTTAACCGCTTTGTTTCCATTATGCGCACAGAGCCTACCTTGCAGGATAAGGAGAATGCACCGGATCTGAAGGACGTAAAAGGCGAGATCAAGGTGGAGGATGTGTCCTTTGCCTATGACCGTGAACTGGATGTCCTGCGCAATGTGAGCCTTACAGTGCGCAGCGGCGAGACGGTGGCCATCGTTGGCCCCTCCGGTGGCGGAAAGACCACACTGTGCCAGCTGATTCCCCGGTTTTATGATGTACAAAGCGGCAGCATTTCCATCGATGGACAGGATGTGCGGGATGTGACCCAAAAATCTATCCATCAGAATATCGGCATCGTGCAGCAGGATGTGTTCCTTTTTGCAGACACGATTTTTGAGAATATTCGCTATGGCAAGCCCGATGCTACCATGGAGGAAGTCGTCGAGGCGGCAAAGCAGGCGGAGATTTATGAGGATATCCTTGCCATGCCCAATGGTTTCGACACTTATGTTGGCGAGCGGGGAACACTTCTCTCCGGTGGTCAGAAACAGCGGGTCGCCATCGCAAGAGTGTTCCTTAAAAATCCGCCCATTCTCATTTTGGATGAAGCTACTTCTGCGCTGGACTCCGTGACAGAGGCAAAGATCCAAAGAGCCTTTGATAATTTGGCAAAGGGCAGAACTACACTGATTATTGCCCACCGGCTGTCTACCATCCGGGCGGCAAACCGCATCGTGTCCATTGCCGACGGCATCATTACTGAATGTGGCAGCCATGAGGAGCTGCTGCAAACAGACGGTATCTATGCGCAGCTCTACAAGACCCAAAATGCATTGGCCTTAGAGGCTATGAAATAAGAAAAAGCCGCCCGTTGGGCGGCTTTTTAACGGTTAAATGAGCTGTTGTTCATTGATAATCAGCTTAAACTGCAGTCCAAGCTTTTCGGCCGCCTTTCGGCACAAAATCATGCGTCCCAAGAAAATTTCAAAATAATCCATCACAGAACCGAAGTTGGTGTCTACCGTCAGCTTTAGCTTAACGATGGTTTTGTCTTCGTTGATCTTCAGAACGGATTTTTTGACGGAGTAATTTACCCGGTCGTGAATATCGAAGGTGCTAATGTCTGTGTTGCGTACCCGGCTGCGGCGAACATCGGCCTTATCTGCCAAAATCATAGCAGCAGCAACAGCGTTGACAGGCACACCGGTGCCTTCGTCATGGTTTCCGATGGCGGTGACGATGGTGGCAACCTCTGCCGGATCGCAGCCCATATCGTTCAGAATACTCCATGCCATAACAGCACCGGACTGGGAATGGTCTTTGCGGTTGACAAGATTGCCAATATCGTGCAGATAACCGGCGATTTTGGCAAGCTCTACCGTTCGCTGGTCATATCCCAAGGTTTGCAGAATATAACCGGCGGTTTCCGCTACATGGAGCACATGGGCAAAACTGTGCTCTGTAAAACCTAAAGCAGCCAAGGACTCGTCCGCGCGGACAATATAGGTCTTGATGGCGTCGCTTTTGGTGATCTGTTCATAAGTGAGCATTGTATTACCTCCTATGGTAGTGTATGCATAAATATAGAGTTCAAGCGGCATTTATAAAATGCCGCTTGAATGTTACATTTTATCGGGTGCAGAGAAGCCAAGAATGTGGATGCTGGTTTCCAAAATGTTCTTGGCAAGGCCAATCAGGGCAATGTAGCCTGCCTTCAGCTCCTCGTTTTCTTCGCCCAAGATCCGGGTCTCATGGTAGAACTTGTTGACACAGCCGGCAAGTTCATAAATATAGGCGCAGATCAGATTGGGAGAGGAGGTTTTGAGGGCGCTCTCCAGGGTAGGACCGAACTTGGTGACAGCCAGCATCAGATCCTTGGCGTATTCGTTAGCAGGCACCTGGATGGGCAGCTGCTCCCACGGGCCGTACTTGGAAAGGATGGACTTGATACGCACGATGGTGTAGAGGATATAAGGGCCGGTGTTGCCCTCGAATGCGGCAAAGCGCTCTAAATCAAAGTTGTAGTCCTTGGTGGGCTGGTTGGAAAGATCGCCGTATTTCAGTGCGGCCAGAGCGATCTTTGCAGTGGTGGCTTCCACTTCGTCCTCGGAAACGATCTTGTTCTCCACCACCTTACTGCGGACAAAGTCTGTCATATCACAGATCAGCTGCTCAAGGCGCAGAGTGCCGCCGTCACGGGTCTTGAAGGGTTTGCCGTCGGCACCGTTCATTGTGCCGTGGCCCACGTGCTCCAATTCGGTTTCTTCCGTTACGATGCCGCTCTTGCGGGCAGCGCGGAACACCTGCTCAAAGTGCAGATTCTGCCGCTTGTCGGTAACGTAAAGCATCTTGCGGGGCTTCCAGTCCTGCATACGCTGGACGATGGTGGCAAGATCTGTGGTGGCATAGATGGAAGAGCCGTCGGACTTAATGAGGATCATGGGCGGCATATCTTTTTTGTCGCCATTCTCGGCAACGGGAATGACCCAAGCGCCCTCACTCAGGGCAGCAATACCGCGGGCCTTCAGATCGTCAACCATGGGCTGGATGTAGGGGTCGGCATCGCTTTCGCCCAGCCACTTTTCATAGTGCACATCCAAAAGATCATAAAGCCGGTGCAGGTCGGGGAGGGAAACGCCCATGATGTGATCCCAAATAGCCCGGTAACCGCGGCGACCCTGCTGCAGCTCGAAGGTTGCGGTGTGTGCCTTTTCGGCAAACACGGGGTCACTCTTTTTGCTGGATGCGGTGGGGTAGATCTCCTCCAGCTCAGAAAGGGTGAAGGGAGATTCCTTGGGATACGCGCCGGTAAAATCGGGGTCAAAGTAGCAAAGCTCCGGCTGGCGCTCGTGAAGCTCTGCGATGATAAGGCCCATCTGCAAACCCCAGTCACCTAAGTGAATGTCACCGATGGTCTCATAGCCCAGGAAACTATGCAGCCGTTTCAAAGCTTCGCCGATGATGGCAGGCCGCAGGTGACCGATGTGCAGAGGCTTTGCCACATTGGCTCCGCCATAGTCCACCACGCACAGCTTGCCTGCACCGATCTTTTCTACGCCAAAATCGGAAGCGGTACGCATGTCTTCCAGGAACTTAGCAAGGAATGTGCCGGAAAGCTTTAAGTTGATAAAGCCGGGCATGACGGCCTCGACCATGGAATAGTCGTTGGCATCCAGCTTTTCCACAACGGCGTTGGCAATCTGAATGGGTGCGCACTTATACTGCTTTGCGGCAGAGAGTGCACCGTTGCACTGATATTCGCACAGGTCGGGACGGTTAGACACACTTACCCGACCGAAGGATGCATCAAAGCCTGCATCGACGAATGCCTGCTGCATTTTTTCAGTAATGATGTCTAAGATTTTATTCATATTTTCAAATCTCCTAAAATGTGTGTCATCCCGAGCAAGCGAAGCGCGTCGAGGGATCTACGTACCGAAAACTAATTCCAGCTTTCGGATAGATCCTTCCATTCGGGATTTTGCGTACAAATCAAACTGTTCTTTTTGCTCCGATTCCATTTTTTAAGTTGCTTTTCTCTGGAAATGGCGCCGTAAACATCACTTGTGTGCTCAAAGTACACCAGCTTATGCACGTTGTACTTTTTAGTGAAACCATCCACTAAGCCATTTTTGTGTTCATAAAGACGGTGAGCAAGGTTGGATGTTACGCCGACATACAATACGGAGTCGTCCCAATTAGCCAGGATGTAAACGAAATACATTACGCAACTCCTTTACGCCTTACTATCTTTAAGTGCCAAGATCCCTCGGCTTCGCTCGGGATGACAGCGTTTTATTGCTGATTGTTCTTAACCCATTCCAGATAATCGTCATAAGTGCCGTAGCGGTCCACGATGGTGCCGTCTGGCTGGAAGGCGATAACACGGTTACAGGTGGACTCAAGCATTTCGTGGTCGTGAGAGGCCAGCAGCACAACGCCTGTAAAGCTTTCCAGACCCTTGTTGACAGCCTGAATGGATTCCATATCCAAATGGTTGGTGGGCTGGTCCAGCAGTACCACATTGGCGCCGCTGAGCATCATTTTGCTGAGCATACAGCGGACCTTTTCGCCACCGGAGAGCACCTCAACGCTCTTGAAAACATCTTCGTTAGAGAACAGCATCCGGCCCAGGAAGCCCCGGAGGTACACATCGTCTTTCTTGACGCTGTACTGCCGCAGCCAGTCCACCAGCTCCATTTTGTTGCCGTCGAAGTATTCGGAATTATCCTTGGGCAGGTAGCTGCGCACAGTGGAGATGCCCCACTTGACAGAGCCTTCATCGGGCTCAAGCTCACCCATCAGGATCTGGAACAGAGCGGTCTGTGCCAGCTCGTTTTCGCCGACAAATGCGATCTTGTCATTGCGGCCGACACTGAAATAGACCTTGTCCAGCAGCTTGACACCGTCAACGGTGACAGAAACATCCTTAACAGTCAGCACATCCTTACCCAGCTCCCGCTCCGGCATAAAGCCCACGAAGGGGTAGCGGCGGGTAGAGCAGGGCATTTCTTCCACAGACAGCTTGTCCAGCAGCTTGCGGCGGGCGGTAGCCTGCTTGGCCTTAGACTTGTTGGCGGAGAAGCGCTGAATGAACAGCTGCAGTTCTTCGATCTTTTCCTGGTTCTTCTTGTTTTTGTTGCGGATCATGGCCTGCACCATCTGAGAAGACTCGTACCAGAAGTCGTAGTTACCTACATACATCTTGATCTTGCCGTAGTCGATGTCTACGGTGTGGGTGCAGACGGTGTTCAGGAAGTGGCGGTCGTGGGAAACGGCGATGACCATGCCGGGGAAGTCTATGAGGAAGTCTTCCAGCCAGTTGATGGCTTCAATGTCCAAGTTGTTGGTGGGTTCGTCCAGCATGATGATATCGGGGTTACCGAACAGAGCCTGGGCAAGCAGGACCTTGACCTTCAAACGGGGATCGGTGTCGCCCATCATGTCGTAGTGCAGCTCGGTGCCGATGCCTAAACCCTGCAGCAGGCGGGATGCGTCGGATTCTGCCTCCCAGCCGCCCAGTTCTGCGAATTCTGCTTCCAGATCAGCAGCACGCAGACCGTCCTCATCGGTAAAGTCGGGCTTTTCGTAGATGGCATCCTTTTCCTTCATCACATCGTAAAGATGCGCATTTCCCATGATGACGGTATCCAGGACGGTGTATTCGTCATAAGCATTCTGGTTCTGCTTCAGGACAGATACCCGCTTGCCGGCTTCGATGGAAATGTTGCCGGTGGTGGAGTCCAGCTCACCGGTGAGGATCCGCACGAAGGTGGACTTGCCGGCACCGTTGGCACCGATGATGCCGTAGCAGTTGCCGGGCAGGAATTGCAGGTCTACATTCTGGAACAGCCACTGGCCGCCAAACTGCATACCGAGGTTAGAAACAGTAATCATTTTATACTCCTTTTCGTAAGCACATAATCATTCATTATAATAATACCATAAATTCCAAAATAATCAATGGCAGAAATACAGTTAGTTGGAAAAATCACATACTTGAAAAGTGATTGCATTCGTTGAATGCTCGTGATAGAATGGGGACATAAACATAAAGGAGGAATGATTCATGTATGAGATTTTCGATTTCCATCCGGATTACACCTATAATGGCTACCAAGTAAACGGTTTGGAGTTTATCCTTGGCTTCTATATGGTCTGCTTTCTTCTGATGATGATTGTCGGCCTTGGCATGTACATTTTGCAGTCGCTGGGTATGTATGCCGTTGCCAAGCGCCGTTGTATCAGAAAACCGTGGCTTGCATGGATTCCCGTGGGAAGTGAATGGATTTTGGGCAGCATTTCTGACCAGTACCGTTACGTTGTGAAGCGTCAAGTGAAGAATAAGCGCAAGGCTCTGCTGACGCTGGGAATTCTGGTGGCGTTGCTGTGTGTTCTGGTTTATGTCTTGTTTGGCGCGTTTTTGGCACAGGCAATCGCATACGACGGTACTGTGTTTGTGGTGGATCACAGCCGTGAAATGGAAATGCTGGGTACGTTTATGGGAATGGTTGGCGTATCCCTGCTTATGTCCGGGTTGGCAATCGCCATGGCCGTGGTTCGGTTTATGGCGCTATATGACCTGTATACCTCTTGCGAATCTTCTAACGGCGTGCTGTTCTTGGTTTTGAGCATTCTCATTCCCATTACGCAGCCCATTTTCCTGTTCATTTGCAGGAACAAGGATGAGGGTATGCCGCCTCGCAGACCCCAGCTTTTTGAAGAATGAGAAAACCGCCCTCTGTGAGGGCGGTTTTTTAGATTTTTCCTTGGAATGCAAGCAACAGCAAAATGCAGGTAATGAGAAGACCGGCGGCAAAGAGGTAAATGCCTGTTTTGGATACGCCGGTTTTGTTGCCGGTTTCCACAAGTCCGGTCTTTCGCAGAGCGGTGACTAAGGGCTTATAAAGTCCAAGAGTCAGCGCACTGTTGAGGCCAGCCTTCAAAAGATTGAAAGGCAGAAATGCCGGCAGCAGCATGCTTTCCACCGCGCTGCGCTCTACGCCCATGTAAAGAGGGGTAATCAGCCAGTTCCACAGCAGCATGATGAGGACCATAACTGCCGATCCTGCGGCAAGTCCTGCTACCGCGCCGCCAAGGGTGTGCTTCTTTTTGTAGATAAAAGCTGCCACGCAGGCAAAAGAGCAGGTGGACAGAAGATTCATCAGCGCACCGATGGGGCCGGTTTCACTGATGGTTACCATCTCCAGCAGGGAAACCAGCAAAGAGATGACAAAGGATGTCATTGGCCCAAGCAGGAAACCGCCGATGGTAATGACCACATCCTTAGGCTCGTATTTCAGAAACAGCACTACGGGAATGCGCACCAGTGCTACGATCATGTAAGCCACTGCCGCCAGCATGGCCAGCAGCACCAGCTTTTTTGTGGAAAACTTATTCATGCCGATCACCTCAAAAAGAAATGCCCTGAGCATAGACTCAGGGCATAAAAATACTGCGTTCATCTTCTTTCATCCGGACTGTAACCGTCGGTATCGGAATCTCACCGATTCAACACATATGTGCTTGCGGACTTTACCGCCGGTGGGGACTTACACCCCGCCCTGAAGATCTATTCGGTTAGCTAAAACATAGCACAGACACCGACTATTGTCAAGGTGACCTTTTTGTGATATAAAGTAAATGGTCGTTGAGCGCACCTAGTTGCCTCTCCCAGAGGAAGAGCCAAGGCGCATCGTAAGATAAACGATCATTTATGCAGCACTTGCTGCGGTGGCAGAGGGCTCTGTAGAAGGCGTGGTTTCTGCGGGCTGCTGGGTGCCTTGCGGCATTTTAAAGCCTTGGATGGCGCCTTTGGCTGCGGTGTTGGTCACATCGCCGCCGATGATCTGATCCTTATAGATCAGCAGCGTTGCGTAAACGGGCTCTGTAGCGCCGGGGTAGTTGTTGATCTTGTAGACGTAGCGCATTACCGTCTTGCCGGCATAGGCGCTCAGGTCATACCCCTGGCTCTTTTGCAGCTGGTTGTAGCGGTCAAAGACTTCGCTTGCCTTTTCGGGGATACGGACTTGGTTGCTTTCTACCGGCGAGGTGGTTACATCCCAACCAAAATTCTTGAGGAATGCCACCCGTGCATCGTTACCGGATACGGCAGGGGATGCGGTTGGCGTGGTGTCGCTCCCGCCGCTAAAGAGCATAATGAGTGCTGCCACAGCAACCACCACAGCGGCGAAAATGATTGCGATCTTTTTCTTATCGACTTTTGCGGTCATAACCAGCATAAAAATCCCTCCAATGATAAATTCGCATTAAAACCTATTCCCGGATGGACAAGAATAGAACGGAGATACTATGGAAAGATTGGATAAATTCTTGGTGGCGGCCGGCGTTGGCAGCCGCAGTCAGGTCAAAGACATCTTAAAAGCAGGTCGCGTTACCATAAACGGTGCGGTAGAACGGGACAACAGCCGCAAGATAGACCCTGCTGCCCAGACAGTTTGTCTGGATGGCGAGGCGTTGGGCGGCAGACGGCGGGTGGTTGCTATGCTCAATAAGCCCGCAGGCTTTGTTACCGCTACCGAGGACAAAACAGAGCGTACTGTCATGGAGCTGCTTCCTCCGGATTTGCTGCGGCAGGAAGTAAAGCCCGTTGGACGGCTTGACAAGGCAACAGAGGGTCTGCTGCTGTTTACCAACGACGGCGATCTTTTGCACAAGCTCATCAGCCCTAAAAAGGAAGTGCCCAAGGTCTACTATGCGAGGCATGAAGGGCAGGCCGGACAGGAGGATGTGCAAGCCTTTGCCGAGGGGCTGACCCTGCGGGACGGCACGGTTTGTCTGCCAGCTGTCTTAGAGCCTTTGGGAGCAGGGGAGAGCCTGATTACCGTTTGCGAGGGCAAATACCATCAAGTACGCAGAATGATGGCATCCCGGGGCATGACGGTGACCTATTTGGAGCGTCGAATGGAAGGAAAACTGACGTTGGGCGACCTTGAACGGGGAAAAGTGCGGGAATTGACGGATGAGGAACTGGCACTTTTGACGATAGAGTAACCCTCAAAACCCTTGAAAACAGCCGCTTTTTTGGGCGTCTTATCCAGCAATACTGTAAAAATACCTAAAAACACGGTGAGATTTTGCAATAAAATGTCAAAAGGTACTTGCAAAATGCTAAAAACCAATATATAATAATAGGGTATTTTTGTGGAATGCGCATTTGTGCAAATTTCTAAGGAGGTCCCCAACATGTCTAACAGTGTTTTTCAGGGTGTGATCGTACAACTTAAGGAAGTGTCCGACCGGGTGTTTGGTGTTATCGACACGGAGGGTTCTGTTATTTCCTGCACAGAGGCGTCTTTGATCGGCGATCGCTGGTCTGATGCTGCGCTGAAGGTGGCAAATTCTTACGAGGATGTGGTTACTTTTGCGCAGAAGAGCTTTAAGGCGATCCTTAATAACTCCAACTATGTTGAATATGCGGTTTTTTGCTCCGGTGACGATGAGCTTTCCAAGAGCTACTGCCAGATGGCACACATCGCGCTGAACGATGCAAAGACCTTTTATGAAGAGAAGCACGACCGTGGTACATTCGTGAAGAATATCATCATGGACAATATTCTGCCCGGTGATATTTACATCCGTGCCAAGGAGCTGCATTTTGCGACCGATGCACCCCGTGCTGTTTTCCTGGTGCGGCAGGTAGGCCATGCAGATGTGGCTACCGTTGATGTTTTGGCCGGTTTGTTCCCCGATAAGAGCCAGGACTTTGTTATCAGCATCAATGAGACCGATGTTGCTGTCATCAAGCAGATCACTCCCAGCACCACTGCACAGGAGCTGGAGAAGATCGCAAAGAATATGGAAGATACCCTGAAGAACGAGCTGTTCGTCAAGGCGGTCATCGGATTCGGTACCGTTGCCGAGCATCTGCGCAGCCTTGCGGATTCCTACAAGGAAGCACAGACCGCCATCGATGTGGGCAAGGTCTTTGATACCGAGAAGAGCATTATCAATTACGAAAACCTCGGCATCGGCCGTCTGATCTATCAGCTCCCCACCACACTGTGCGACATTTTCCTCAGTGAAGTGTTCAAAAAGAACTCCATTGATTCACTGGATCAGGAGACTCTGTTTACTATTAATAAATTCTTCGAGAATAATCTGAACGTTTCCGAGACTTCCCGCAAGCTGTTTGTTCACCGCAACACCTTGGTCTACCGTTTGGAAAAGATCAAGAAGCTTACCGGTCTGGACCTGCGGCAGTTTGACCATGCCATTGTTTTCAAGGTGGCGCTGATGGTGCGTAAGTACCTGTCTTCCCGGGAGAGCCGCTGATAAGTTTTTTGCAGGGCCGTGCATTTGCGCGGTCCTGTTTTTCGGCAATTTATACAACCCTTTTCTTTCTGCCCTTATTGACACATAAACTGAAATGTGTTACAATTCGGTTACACTTATTATGGAGTAGAATGGATTATGATTGAGTTTACCGATGTTACCAAGTCCTATTCTGTGGGCACACAGGCACTGCGCGGTGTGAGTATGCAGATCGAGGACGGAGAGTTTGCTTTTTTGGTAGGTCCTTCCGGCAGCGGAAAGTCCACCATTATTAAATTGATTACCGGTGAGCTGAAGCCGACCACCGGCACTGTGCATGTAAACGGCTATTCTTTAGAGCGTATCCGCAAGCGGGAGATCCCTTACCTGCGCCGTACAGTCGGTGTCGTGTTTCAGGATTTCCGGCTGATCGAGAACAAGACGGTTTATGACAATGTGGCCTTTGCCATGCGGGTTATAGGTGCGCAGGAGAAAGCGATTCGAGAGCGTGTGCCCTATGTGCTGGAGCTTGTGGGCCTTGACACCAAGAGCCGCCGGCATCCCGGTGAGCTGTCCGGCGGTGAGCAGCAGCGTCTGGCCATTGCCCGTGCGCTGGTGAACAACCCCTCCACCATTATCGCCGACGAGCCTACCGGCAACTTAGACCCTGCCCGGTCGCTGGAGATCATGAGTTTACTCCAGGAAATCAACAATCTGGGTACTACCATGCTGGTGGTTACTCACGAAAGAGATCTTGTGGAGCGCTTTTCAAAGCGCGTGATCGCCATCGACAACGGCCTTGTTACCCACGACGGAATGGAGTATAGCTATCACTATGAAAATCAATAATGTCGGTTATCTCATCAAAGAAGGCATCCGTGGTATTTTCCTCCACGGCTTTATGTCCTTTGCCGCCATCTGCGTTACGGTGGCCTGCCTGCTGATTGTGGGCACCTTCTCCAGCATCGTTTACAATGTAAACATCATGGTGGACGAACTGAATAAGACCAACGAGATCCTGGTATATGTGGATGAAACACTTCCTTTGGAGGATGCCCAAAGCATTGAAACCAAAATCCGTGTGCTGGACAATATTCTCAGTGCTGATTTCAAATCCAACGAAGAGGCGCTGAAGGATTTTACTGCCAGCTACGAAGGCGGCACTTTCGGCGGTGTGGACGCAACTTACCTGCGTCACCGTGTGATCGTTGTTTTGGAAGACAATGCTCTCATCGAGCAGACGGTTGCCGAGATCCAGAAGATCGCCGGTGTTGTGAAGATCAGCGCAGCCTATGAGCTGGCAGAGTTTTTCTCCACCTTGCAGAATGTGCTGCAGATCGCATCCATTGCTATTATCGCTGTACTGCTGCTGGTGAGCCTGGTTATCATTTCCAACACTGTCAAGCTGGGTATGCATGAGCGCCGTGACGAGATCTCCATTATGAAGATGGTGGGCGCGACCAACGGCTTTATCCGGCTGCCCTTTGTGGTGGAAGGCTTTACCTTGGGTATGGTTGGCGCTGCCGCAGCATTCTTCCTGGAGTGGCTGCTTTACGATTGGGCATGCGGCCAGCTGGAAATGATGACCGCGCTGGATTTGATTACACTGGTGCCCTTTAAGGAACTGCTGGTGCCTATGGTGATTACATTCCTCTGCGCAGGAATGTTTGTGGGCGTGGTTGGCAGCTGGACTTCTATCCGTAAGTTTATGGATATTTAAAATCAGGAATATCAGGAGAACGCAATGAACAAGAAGATTACATCAATTATTGCAGGCGTTTTGGCTGCAGTGCTGGTCCTCAGCCTGCTGCTGGGCCTGTTTGCAAGCGTGGCCAGTGCGGCTACCGATCGGGTATCCTCCAGCCAGATCAAGCAGCAGATTGATAAGCTAAAAAAGGAAAACAAAGATCTGAAGTCTGAACTGAAGGCTCTGGAAAAAGACCTCGACAAGAATATGGATAAGATCGAGGACATCATGGAGCAAAAGGATGCAGTCGAGCAGCAGCTCAGCCTGCTCCACACACAGATCCATAATATCAACGAGCAGATCGCTGCTTATGCAGTGCTTATTGCCGACAAGCAGGCGGAGCTGGAAACTGCCGAAGAGCATCTTAAAGAGCTGAACAAAAAGAATAAAGAGCGTATCCGCGCCATGGAAGAGGACGGCAAGCTTTCTTACTGGTCCATCCTGCTGCAGGCGAAAAGCTTTTCTGATTTGCTGGACCGGCTGAACATCGTCAGCGAGATCGCTGCTGCGGATGCTCGCCGTTTGGAAGAAATGAACGAGGCAGCCAAGGAAGTAGCCGCCGCAAAGGATGCATTAAAGGCAGAGCGGGAGTCTCTGGAGGCCACCAAGGCCGAAATGGCTGAAATGCAGGAAGAGCAGGAGAAGAAGAGCCAGGAGGCAGATGCTTTGCTGAAGCAGATGGTTGCCAAGAGTGATGAGCTGGAAGCAGCCATGGAAAAGTACGAAAAAGAATTGGCCGATGCCGAGCAAAAGCAGGCAGAGTTAGAACACGATTATAAGATCGCCCTGGACCGTGAAGAGGAAGAAAAGCGGCTGAATCAGTACATCGCCAGCAACGGTGGCGGCCTTAAAGTCGACAAGGAAGGCAGAACATGGGTCATTCCTTGTAGCTACATACGCATTTCCAGCCGGTTCGGCTACCGCACCCATCCGGTTACCGGCGAGAAGCAGTCCTTCCACAAAGGCGTTGACTTCTCTGCCGCCTGCAAGATGAGAAAGGATGGTACTACCGACTCTCCCATCTATGCAACCCGCAGTGGTGTTGTAATCCGCGCGCGAAAGGGTACTACCGAGGGATGGTTCGTGACTATTGACCATGGTGACGGTTTCCGCAGCGTGTATATGCACATGTGCTGTAAGCCCTTCGTAGCTGAGGGCCAGACGGTGTACGCCGGTGAGGTCATCGGTTGTATTGGTACTACTGGCCGTTCCACCGGTAACCACTTGCACTTTGGTATTTCGCTCAATGGCACATATGTCAATCCGCTGAATTACATCGGTTAAGCTTAAAGTTAACTCCCACAGCCTATAATAGGCTGTGGGAAAACTACTGTGAGGTGAAAATTTTGAAAAATAAGCTGATGTCTTTCCTCTCCCACTTTCTTGTGGCCCTTTTGGCTGTTATGGCCACACTGTTTATTTTTGTGTTGCAGTCCTCCAAAGGCTACAGCAAGTTAGAGCAATTAGAGGATCTGATCTTAGATAAGTTTATTGGCGAAGCGGATCAGACTGCTATGGAAGACGCCGCTGCGGATGCCATGATTAACGCCCTTGGCGACCGCTGGAGTTACTACATTCCCGCGAAAGAGTATGCCGCCTACCAGGAGCAGATGAAGAATGCCTATGTGGGCATCGGCGTTACCGTTTCTTCCTTGAAAGACGGCAGCGGCATGGAAGTCATAAAGGTCACAACCGGCGGTCCTGCGGAAGAGGCAGGAATCTTGGCAGGTGATGTGATCGTTAAGGTGGAAGGGAAAACAGTCGCTGAGATTGGTGCCGATAATGTCCGGGATGTAATCCGGGGCGAGGCGGGCACAAAGGTGCAGGTAACGGTGCTGCGGGATGAGCAGGAAAGCGACATTTCCGTGACCCGCAAGCAGATCCAGACCCCTGTGGCAACTGCCAAAATGCTGCCGGATAATATCGGCCTTATCACCATTGTCAATTTTGATGCCCGTTGTGCCAGCGAGACCATTGCTGCCATCGAGCAGTTGCTGGGGCAGGGCGCTGCGAAGCTCATTTTCGATGTGCGGTATAACCCCGGCGGTTATAAGCACGAATTGGTGGATGTTTTGGACTATCTTGTGCCTGAGGGCCTTATCTTCCGCAGCGAATTTTATGACGGCACGGTGGAAGATGAAAACTCCGATGACCGTGAGCTGAATGTGCCCATGGCGGTGCTTGTCAACGGCGACAGCTACTCTGCAGCGGAGTTCTTTGCGGCGGCGCTGCGAGACTATGACAAGGCGGTGATCGTGGGTCAGCAGACTTGCGGCAAGGGCTATTTCCAGAGCACTTATCAGCTCAGCGACGGCTCTGCTGTTGGTCTGTCTGTGGGCAAGTACTATACCCCCAAGGGCGTGAGCCTTGCGGGCGTGGGCGTGACTCCGGATGTTGTTGTGGACGATTTGGATAAAGAAACTCAGGAAGGCATCTACTACGGCACGCTGGACCCCATGAAAGACCCCCAGGTGCTGGCTGCCATCGATGTGCTGGCAAAACAGTAAGTTTTGACGCAAAAAGTTCCAAAAAACCTTGACGCAAGCATAGTTTTCCTCTATAATATTGGGTGCTATTGAAATAATTAGGTAAAGGAAGGATTTCCGCTATGGCAAAAGAATATAAGATTACCAGTCTGCGTCTTGCAGATCTGGAGAAGGAACTGAACTATCTGAAGACCACCCGTGAGCGCGAGATCGCTGCCATGATCGCAGAGGCTCGCTCCTACGGCGACCTTTCCGAAAACTCCGAGTACGATGCTGCCAAGAACGAGCAGGCAAAGCTCTACGGCCGCATTGCTGAGATCGAGGACATTCTTTCTCATGCTGTCATCATCGAGGACGAGAACGAGGCTACCGGCCGTGTTGGTCTGGGCTGCACCGTTGTTGTTGAGGACCTGAAGACCGGCAAGCAGACTGCTTACCGCATTACCGGCTCTCAGGAAGCCAATCCCATGGAGTTTAAGCTCTCTGACGATTCTCCCTTTGGCCGCGCTGTGGTGGGCAAGTCTGTTGGTGATACCTTCAATGTGGTTGCACCTGCCGGCTCTTACGAGATGAAGGTCGTCAGCGTTTCCCGCGAGGGCTAAGCTATGGCAAAGTTTGTACCGCAGGCAGAATTGCCTGTTTCTGAGCAGGCTGCTATCCGCCGTGAAAAGCTGGCGGCGCTGCAGGGTGAGGGCCGTGATCCCTTCCAGATCACCAAGTTTGATTTTGATGCGGATTCTGCTGCCATCAAGGCAAATTATGAGGCTTACGAGGGCAAGACCGTTAAGGTCGCCGGCCGTCTCATGAGCAAGCGCGGTCAGGGCAAGGTCATGTTCTGCGACTTGCAGGACTGTGCAGGCCGTATCCAGCTCTTCGTCAAGATCGACGAGATGGGCGAAGAGGAGTACAACCGCTTCAAGAAGAACGACATCGGCGATATTTTGGGCTGCGAGGGCGAGGTTTTCACCACCAAGACCGGTGAGATCTCCGTGCGTACCACCAAGATCACTCTGCTTTCTAAGTCTTTGCTGCCCCTGCCCGAAAAGTACCACGGTCTGACGGATAAGGAGATCCGTTTCCGTCAGCGCTATGTGGATCTGATGGTCAATCCCGAGGTTAAGCAGAACTTCATTGTCCGTTCCAAGTTTATTAAGTTCATGCGTTCTTACTTGGACAATATGAACTATATCGAGGTTGAGACCCCGGTGCTGAACACCATCGCCGGTGGCGCTTCTGCCCGTCCCTTTGTGACCCATCACAATACTCTGGACATCGATATGTACATGCGAATCGCCACTGAGCTGCCTTTGAAGCGGCTCATCATCGGCGGCATGGACCGGGTTTATGAGATTGGCCGCATCTTCCGCAACGAGGGTATGGACCCCAAGCACAACCCCGAGTTTACAACTGTTGAGCTTTATCAGGCTTATGCCGATTTCCACGATATGATGGACATCGCCGAGGGTATCCTCTCCGGTGCTGCCAAGGAGATCCTTGGCACTTACGAGGTGGAGTGGATGGGCGAGAAGATCGATCTGACTCCCGGCTGGCGCCGCATGACCATGGTCGAGGCAGTCCGCGAGTATGTGGGCATCGACTTTGATGCCATCACAGACGATGCCGAGGCTGTGGCTGCCGCCGCTGCCAAGGGCGTGGAGCTTAACGATGCTGCCGAGAAGACCTGGGGCAATGCCCTTTATGCCTGCTTCGATCAGCGGGTAGAGGAGCACCTCATTCAACCCACCTTTATTACCATGTATCCCGTTGAGGTCAGCCCCCTTACTAAGCGCAGCCCTGCCGATCCTCGGCTGACGGAGCGCTTTGAGCTGTTCATCTGCCACAGCGAGATCGCAAATGCCTACTCCGAGCTGAATGATCCCATCGATCAGCGCGACCGCTTTATGAAGCAGGTGGAGCAGCGTGAGCGTGGCGACGACGAGACCGAAATGCTGGATGAGGATTTCCTCAATGCTATGGAATACGGCATGCCTCCCACGGGCGGCATGGGCATCGGCATTGACCGCAGTGTCATGCTGCTGACCGGCGCCGACACCATCCGCGAGGTCATCCTGTTCCCCACGATGAAACCTTTGGATTAAGCGTATAAAAAGCACCGCATGGCGGTGCTTTTTACTTTACAGTCCCTATTAAAATATGCTATGATAAGGAAAAATGGCAAAGGAGTGGGAAATATGGAGCCGAGAGCCTTGATAAATGCCCTGGGTGTGGCGGAAAAGCTGAAAAGCACCACCCGCCATTGCTACACTGCCGCAGGGCGGCATGAAAGCGTTGCTGAGCATAGCTGGCGCGCAGCACTGATGGCTTACTTCATGAAAGATAAATTTCCGGAAGCGGACATGGACAAGGTCATTGCCATGTGCCTGATCCACGATCTGGGTGAGGCATTTACCGGTGACATTCCCACCTTCGATAAGACGAGTGCCGACGAAGAAAAAGAAGAGCGGCTGCTTTATGACTGGGTGGCATCCCTGCCGGAGCCTTATGCCGCTCAGATGCGGGCGCTCTATGAAGAAATGGCAGAGCGGCAAACGGTGGAAGCGAAGATATACAAAGCAATCGACGGCCTGGAAGCGGTGCTGCAGCACAATGAATCCGCCCTTGATACCTGGATTCCTCATGAATATGAGTTAAACCAGACCTACGCATGCGACCGTGTGGCGTTTTCCGGGTATCTGACCGCCTTGCGCCGGGAGCTGAAAGAGGATACCGTCCGCAAGATCGCGGAAGGGAAGTAAAGGAGAAAAATATCTATGCTGGGTCAGATCCTGCTGACGGCGGTCAATGCCGTTATGCCCATCGTGCTTTTGATTTTATTTGGCTGCTGGCTGCGGAAAAAGGGATTTCTTACCGAGGAATTTTTAAAGGTGGGCAATAAATTTGTGTTCCGCATCTGTCTGTCGGTGCTGCTGTTTATCAATGTGTACAGCATTGACGGTTTCGCCGCGATCCGTTGGGACATTGTGTTGTTTACCTGCGGTGTGGTGTGCCTGCTGTTTTTGATTGGTCTTGTGGTTGCGTTAACGACCACCAAAGTGCCGGAGCGCAGAGGTGTCATTGCCCAGTGCGTATTCCGCAGCAATTTTTCCATCATCGGTCTCCCCTTGGCCGGGGCATTGGGCGGTGATACGGCCATTAGTGTGGCGGCGGTGGTATCGGCATTCAGCATCCCGCTGTTCAACATTTTTGCGGTGATCGTTCTTTCCGTGTTTACCAAGACTCCCGGGCAGAAAAAGAAGTCTGCCGGCAGTGTGGTCCTGGGGATTCTGAAAAATCCGCTGATTATCGGTGCTGCGCTGGGTATGCTTTGCCTGGGGCTGCGGGAGCTACAAAGAGGGATCTTTGGGGAAGTGGTATTTTCCCTTTCAAGAGATGTGAAATTCGTTTATAAGTGCCTGGAAAACCTCAAGGCTATGGCCACACCTTTGGGATTGATCGTACTGGGCGGTGAATTTAAGTTTTCTGCGGTAAGGGGCCTTTTCAAGGAGATCGCAGTGGGCACGGTGTGGCGGTTGGTGCTGGCGCCGGTCATTGGGTTAGGCGGAGCTGTGGCGCTGAGCGGTCTGGGATTTTTGCAGGCAGGCACTAACGAATACGCATCCATGATCGCGCTCTTTGGCACACCGGTGGCGGTATCTAGTGCTGTGATGGCGGGCCAAATGGGCAACGACGAGCAGTTGGCAACACAGCTTGTGATGTGGACCAGCATCGGCTCTGTGATGACCATTTTCTTGCAAGCCTGCGTCCTAATGGCTTTGGGTTTGATCGTAATTTAATGTAAGAGCGCAGCGGTGACGAAAATACCCGCTGCGCTTCTTTTTGCAACAGCCCCTTGCAAATCATTGGAAAGTTGGTATAATAACTGTAAATTGCGCAGTTTTGCCTGCGGCGCAGAAAGGAGATGGTGGGGTGTCACTGCGTACCAAACTATATCGTCTTTGGTCCGGTCGGAACAGGAAAGGACTGTCACCGACGCAGACCATTGCTGTCACCTTTGCTGTCATTATTCTCATCGGAGCACTCCTTTTGAGCTTACCTGCAGCATCCCAAAACGGTGAAAGCTGCGGCTTCCGGCCGGCGCTGTTTACAGCAACCTCTGCTACCTGCGTGACGGGCCTTGTGATGTTCGATACGGGAAGTCAGTGGAGCGCATTTGGCCAGACCGTGATCTTGTGTATGATTGAAGTAGGCGGTTTGGGCTTTATGAGCGCGGCCTCCCTTGTGATCTTCCTGCTGCGAAAAAAAGTGGGTCTTAAACAGCGCATGGTCATGGCGCAGGCTCTTAGTGTGAATGATATGGATGGCATCGTAAGACTGCAGAAATATGTGCTTTGCGGCAGCTTGGGTATTCAGTTTGTCGGTGCGCTGGTCCTGTTTCTGCGGTTTTTGTCGGAATTTGGCTGGGTGCAGGCCGCAAAGTGGGGCGTATTTCACGCGGTCTCGGCCTTCTGCAATGCCGGATTTGATATTTTCGGAAATGGTGACAGCCTGATCGGGCTGAATAGCGATCCCGTAGTTTTGATGACGTTAGGCGCACTGGTGGTGCTGGGCGGCCTTGGCTTCTTCGTTTGGGAAGAGGTGGTGCGGCTGCACAGTTGGAAAAAGTTTAGTGTGTATACAAAGCTGGTACTGCTGACCACGGCTGTGCTGCTTGCCGGTGGCATGGTAGCATTTTGCGCGTTGGAGTGGAATAATCCTGCCACGTTGGGCGCGATGTCTACGGAAGATAAGCTCTTAAACGGTCTGTTCCAATCCATTACCGTTCGTACGGCGGGATTTGCTGCGGTGGATCAGGGGGCGCTTACCGATGCAGGCAAGGCCGCTACCACAGCATTCATGCTTGTTGGCGGTTCTTCCGGCTCTACTGCCGGTGGTATCAAGACAGTAACCGTTGTGGTGCTGATGCTGTTTTTGTGGTCCAGAATACGGGGCAGGGGCGTGGTAAGCGTATTTAAGCGCACGATCCCGGGCAGCCAGGTGCTGGATGCCATGACCATCACATCCATCGTTGTCTTCCTTGCGGTTTTTGGCGGCGTGTTCATTACCGCAACATCCCCTGTGGGCTTTACGGATGCGCTGTATGAAGCGGTATCTGCCTTGGCCACCGTGGGATTGACCACCGGTGCTACGGGAAACCTTAGCGTTCCGGCACAGATCCTCATTATTATTTATATGTACTTTGGCCGTGTTGGCGTGCTGACCATCAGTCTCGGTTTCCTGATGGGAAATAAGGCAGTAGAGCGCTACCGTTATGCCAATACGAATCTTTTGATCGGATAGGAGGAAATGATATGAAATCCTATGTTGTTGTGGGCTTGGGCCGGTTTGGCTCGGAAGTTGCGCGGCAGCTTCGTGCCCATGGGTGTGAGGTGCTGGCCATGGATACCAACAGCGAATTGGTGCAGGAAATCTCCGGCAGTGTGACCCATGCGGTTGTGGCTGACGGACGGGATAAGAGTGTGCTGAAGGCCCTGGGTGTAAAGGACTTTGATTGCGCAGTTGTTGCCATTGGTGATGACTTGGCAGCTTCTGTGCTGGCTACCATGAACCTGAAAGAGCTGGGCATCAATCATATCGTATGCAAAGCCCACGACGAGACCCACCGCCGTGTGCTGGAAAAATTAGGTGCAAATCAAGTGGTGATCCCGGAGAAAGAGAATGCAGCACGGCTGGCAAGAAGTCTCTCTTCTCCCAATGTACTGGATTACATCGAACTTTCCGACGATTACGGAATCGTGGAAGTACCCGCTCCCAAGAGCTGGTACGGGAAGTCTTTGAAGGATTTGAATGTCCGTGCCAAATTAGGTGTCAATATCCTTGCCATACGCAGAGGCGGCAAGATCAATGTATCTCCTAATGCGGATTTTGCTTTCCAAGAGGGGGATATCGTGGTTGTCTTAGGTGATGTCGCTGCTCTGGAAAAGGTGCAGAAATTATGAGCGAGGTAAGAATTACAGGGCGCAAAAATGCGTTTTTACAGCAGGTGCGGCGCCTTGTAAGCTCCCGAAAAGAGCGGGAAGAGACCGGACTTTTCGTAGCTGATGGCACGAAGCTTTTGTGCGAAGCGGTGAAATACTGGCCGGGGCTGGATACGGTGATCCTTTCTGACGGCATCGAGGCGGACATCCCTGCGAGGGTGAAGGTCATTCGTGTGCCGGAGGATGTGATGGCGTCCATATCGCCCATGGAAACACCGCAGGGTGCGCTGTTTTTGTGCCGTTTTCCGGAAAAGACGGAATTTGCGCCGAAGCCCGGCATGCTGCTGTTGGACGGCATACAGGACCCCGGCAATCTGGGTACGATCCTGCGGACAGCCGATGCGCTGAATGTGCCCGTAGCCCTTTTGGAGGGCTGTGCTGACCCTTACAGCCACAAGGTTGTAAGAGCATCTATGGGTGCGGTGTTCCGTGTGCCCCCTGTAAAAACGACCTGGCAGGCGGCAAAGACGGCCTGCGCAGAGGCTGGCATCCCCATTGGTGTTACAGCCCTGTCTGACCGTGCCAAAGACCTGCGGGATGCAGATTTAAAGCGCATGGCCGTGGTGATCGGCAGCGAGGGACAGGGTGCCCGAAAGGAGATTTTGGACAGTGCGGACGCAGAGCTTATCATTCCCATGAATCCCCACTGCGAATCTCTCAATGCCGCTGTGGCGGCAACCATCGTCATGTGGGAGACCCGAAGCAGATAGAGAAAGAAGGATAGAGAAATGCTGATACATTGGATATGGCTGGCGACCCGAAACGGCATGAGCGAGCGTGAAAAGTATATCCTTTTGCAGCATTTTGAAGACCCCGAAGACATTTTCTATGGGGATAACTACGATGTAAAACCGGATGCTATGGTATCTTTGCAGGATAAGGACCTGAGCGCGGCACAAAAGATTTTGGATGACTGTGCGCAGTTGGGCATTCACATCTGCACATTGCATGATGGGGCATACCCTGCAAGACTTAAGAACATTACGGATCCGCCGCTGGTACTCTATTACAAGGGCAGACTCCCGGATTTTGACAGCATGCCTGCGGTTGCCATCGTGGGCACGCGCAAAGCATCCGCCTACGGTCTCAGCACCGCCCAGAAGATGGGCTATCAGATCGCAAAATGCGGTGCGATCGTCGTTACCGGTCTTGCCGGAGGCAACGATGGCGCAGGCGCAAAGGGCGCACTGATGGCAGGCGGCACGGTGGTGGGCGTATTGGGCTGCGGTGCGGACAAAGTGTACCCAGCTTACCACAAATCTCTTTATGCCGATACGGAACATCAGGGCTGTCTGATTACCGAGTTTCCGCCCCATACGCTGCCCTATGGTTGGAATTTTCCAAAACGCAACCGCATTATGAGCGGCCTTAGCAACGGCGTACTGGTGGTGGAAGCGCCGGAGAAAAGCGGCGCGCTGATTACGGCGCGGGATGCGGCGGAGCAGGGAAGAGATGTGTTCTGCGTTCCCGGTAACATCGATGTAGAGACCTTCGCAGGCAGCAATGCTCTGCTGCGAGAGGGTGCGATTCCCGTTTTCAGCGGTTGGGATGTAGTCTCTGAGTATGCGGATATTTACGGGGATAAAGTGCGTCCATTTACAAGTGGCGCCCCAATGGAATATCCGGAAAAGAAAGAGCTGAAAGTAGCACAGAAGCCCCTTTCTCCGGTCAAAGCCCCGGCTTTTGACAGAAAGAAAGAGAAAAAACCCATTGACAAGAGCGCAAAGCAGCCGTATAGTGACATACATGATGCCTTATCAGCGGAAGAACGGAAAGTCGTCGACCTTTTGAAAAACGGGGATATGCTGCTGGACGAAGTAATTGCCGAAAGCGGTATGAGTGTCCCGAAGGTGTCGTCTATCGTGACGATGCTGCAGATTAGGGGTATCATCACGAAAAATGCGGGAAATATATTATCCTTAAAGTAATTTAGGAGCAAACAAATGGCCAAACCATCCAATCTTGTAATCGTAGAGTCGCCTTCCAAGGCTAAGACCATTGGTAAGTACCTTGGGCCGGAGTATACCGTCAAGGCCAGTATGGGCCACCTGCGGGATCTGCCCAAGAGCACCATGGGTGTAGATTTGGAACACGACTTTACCCCCAAATACCTGCCCGTAAGCGGCAAGGAAGACTTGATTAAGGAACTCAAAATAGCGGCTGCGGCTGCCGATACTGTGTTCCTCGCAACTGACCCGGACCGTGAGGGTGAAGCCATCTCCTGGCACTTAAAAGAGCTGTTGGGTCTGCCTGACAGCAAGGCAAAGCGGGTCACTTTCAACGAGATCACCCAGCGAGTGGTCAAGGAGTCCATCGGAAATCCCAGGCAGATCAACTATTCTCTGGTGGATGCCCAGCAGGCCCGCCGGATCCTGGACCGGATCGTGGGCTATCAGCTTTCTCCGCTGCTGTGGAAGAAGGTGCGCAGAGGCCTTTCCGCCGGCCGTGTGCAAAGTGTTGCCACCCGTTTGGTGGTGGACCGGGAAAATGAGATCCGGGCGTTTATCCCCAAGGAATACTGGTCTTTGGATGTAAAGCTGGACCGTATCGGCAAGCCCGGCACGTTTGTTGCCCATTATCATGGTGACACCAAAAAGCGGGAGCTGGAAAATGAGGCGCAGGTCGAAAAGGTGATCGCCGATATTACCGGCAAGAACTTTACCGTGACCAATGTAAAGCGTGCAGAGAAAAAGCGCTCCGCCGCACCTCCCTTTACCACTTCCACCTTGCAGCAGGAGGCATCCCGGAAACTGAATATGACGCCCAAGCGCACCATGTCCGTTGCACAGCAGCTGTATGAAGGTGTGGATGTTGCCGGCGAGGGTACTTTGGGTCTTATTACCTACATGCGTACCGACTCTCTGCGGCTTTCCGACGAGGCTATGGCCGCAGCGGCGGATTTCATCAAGAGCCGCTATGGCAAGCAGTATTACTATGGAAAGTTCCATGTATTCAAGACCAAGTCCGGCGCTCAGGATGCTCACGAAGCCATCCGTCCTACTCATGTGGAACTGGACCCCGAGCGGATCAAGGATAGCCTTACACGGGAGCAGTATAAGCTTTATAAGCTGATCTGGAGCCGTTTTTTGGCATCCCAGATGGCCAGTGCTGTGTATGATACCGTTGCCATCGATACCGAGTGCGCCGGTCATACCTTCCGCAGCACCCATCAGAGCGTTAAGTTTAACGGCTTTATCGCCGTTTATGAAGAAGGTCGGGATGACGAGACCGAGGTGGCGGAGTCTCCCTTGCCGGATCTGCAGGAGGGGGATACTGCCTCTATTGCGGACATTCAAAAAGAGCAGCATTTCACCCAACCACCTGCCCGGTATACCGAGGCGACCCTGGTCAAGGCAATGGAAGAAAAGGGCGTTGGCCGTCCTTCTACCTATGCATCCATCGTTTCTACCATTCAGGACCGGGAATATGTGCTGAAAACCGACAAGCGCCTTGCACCCACCCCCTTGGGTGAGGTGGTCAACAGCCTGATGATGGACCGGTTTGTGGACATCATTGATGTCGAGTTTACTGCCAACATGGAGACCCGTCTGGACGATGTGGAAGAAGGCAAGCGCAACTGGAAGGAAGTTCTTGCGGACTTCTATGAGGGTTTCCATCAGCAGATGGTTGATGCAGAAACGGCCCTTGAAGGCACCCGCTTGAAAGTGCCGGAAGAGGAAAGCGAAGAAATCTGTGACATTTGCGGCCGCAAAATGGTCGTTAAGGTAGGCCGCTTTGGTAAATTCCTTGCTTGCCCGGGTTACCCCGAGTGCAAGAGCACGAAGCCCATCGTGGAGCATATGCCCGGTCGCTGTCCCAAGTGCGGAGCAGGACTGCTTAAGCGCAAATCAAAACGGGGCTTTGCTTACTATGCCTGCGAAACCGGCGGAAGCTGCGGCTTTATGAGCTGGGATGTACCCACAGAACTGGATTGCCCGGAATGTGGCAATACCCTCTTCAAGAAAGCGGGCCGCGGCCGTCAAAAGGCATTTTGCATCAATGAAAACTGCGGTCAGTTCCTGCCGGAAGATAAGCGGGGCTACTATAAAAAGAAGACTGACGAGGCTGAAAAGCCCAAGAAAACTGCTAAAAAGACCGCCCAAAAGACCACAAAGAAGGCAGGTAAGTCAAAATGACAACAGTAAAAGTCATTGGCGCCGGCCTTGCCGGCTCTGAGGCGGCATGGCAGCTGGCTCAGCGGGGTGTCAAGGTGGAGCTCATCGAAATGAAGCCCCACAAAATGAGCCCTGCCCACCATAGCACCGATTTTGCGGAGCTGGTCTGTTCCAACTCCCTGCGGGGTGACCGGCTGGAGAATGCGGTTGGTCTTCTGAAAGAGGAGCTGCGCCGCTGCGGAAGTCTCATCATGCAGTGTGCCGAGGCAACCCGTGTGGAGGCCGGCGGTTGCTTGGCTGTGGACCGGGAGGGCTTTGCCAAATCCGTCACGGAAAAGCTTAAGAGCCATCCCAATATTACAATTACAGCCGGGGAAGTCACCGAAGTGCCGGAAGGCCCTGTCATCATCGCTACCGGCCCGCTGACCTCCGATGCGCTAAGCAAAGCCATCGGCGAATACTTCGGCACGGAATATCTCCACTTTTTCGATGCAGCCGCACCCCTCGTGACGGCGGAAAGCGTGGATATGGACCTTGCATGGTGGCAGAGCCGCTATGACCGGGGTACACCGGACTATGTCAACTGCGCTATGGATAAAGAGCAGTATGAGGCCTTTATCAAAGAACTGGTGGTGGCGGAAGAAGCACCTGTCCACGGTTTTGAGGACAAAAATGTATTTGAAGGCTGTATGCCTGTGGAGGTCATGGCCCGCCGTGGTGTTGAGACTCTGCGCTACGGCCCGTTAAAGCCGGTAGGACTTACCGACCCCAAGACCGGAAAAGAGCCCTATGCGGTCGTCCAGCTGCGGCAGGACAATGCGGCAAAGAGCATCTATAACCTTGTAGGTTTCCAGACCCATCTGAAATTCGGCGAACAGAAACGGGTGTTTTCTATGATCCCCGCCCTTCGGAATGCTGAGTTCGTCCGCTACGGCGTGATGCACCAAAATACCTTCCTGCAAAGCCCCAAGCTGCTGGATCAGTTTTATGCAGACCGGCGCAACCCCTTGGTCGCCTTTGCAGGCCAGATGACCGGCGTTGAGGGGTATGTGGAGTCTGCCGCATCCGGTTTCCTTGCTGCCGTTGCCATGGCTGCCAAGGTGCAGGGAAGAGACATTCCCGAATTCCCTAAAACCACCGCCATCGGCGCTTTGGGACTGTACATCAGCGATCCTTCGGTGGAGAATTTCCAGCCGATGAACATCAATTTCAGCATCATTCAGCCGCTGGAGCAGAGGATCCGCAAAAAAGCAGAGAAAAACCTTGCCATCGCAAACCGATCCTTGGAAGTGATCGACGGTCTTGTGGCGCAGGGGTTGTAAAGAAAGAGGTGTGGCTATGAAGATCATCCTGGACGCCATGGGCGGTGACCACGCGCCGGAAGCACCGGTGCTGGGCGCTGTCGAAGCGGCGAAGATATTTGGCTCCCAGGTCACATTGGTTGGCCGTGGTGAGGAAATTTTAAATGTCCTGCGCAAAAACGGCATCGAAGACCTGCCTGCAGGCTTGGAGATCGCCAACGCAGAGGATGTCATTGATATGCACGACGATCCCACACGGGCCATCCAGCGCAAGAAGGATTCGTCCATGGTAGTGGGCCTGCGAATGCTGACAGAAGGCCAGGGTGATGCCTTCGTTTCTGCTGGCTCTACCGGTGCACTGCTGACCGGTGCGACACTCATCGTCAAGCGGGTCAAGGGCGTCCGCCGCGCGGCTATGGGCCCTGCTATGCCCAATAAGACCGGCGGCAAGACTGTAATCTTGGATTGCGGTGCCAATGCCGAGTGCACGCCGGAATTTTTGCTGCAGTTTGGCCTCATGGGCTCGCTGTATGCCAAAAAGACCTTTGGCGTAGAAAATCCCAAGGTGGGGTTGCTCAACAACGGTACAGAAGAGAGCAAGGGCACACCTTTGCAGAAAGAGGCGTATGCTCTCCTAAGCGATGCTGCTCAGCAGGGTCTTATCAACTTTGTTGGCAATGTGGAAGCCCGGGATGTGCCCCTGGGCGCTGTGGATGTTGTGGTCTGCGACGGCTTTGCGGGCAATGTGCTCTTAAAGTCTATCGAAGGCACTGCCATGTTTATGGGCAGCCTCATGAAGCATAAGATCTTTAAACGCAGCCTGCTTTCCAAGATCGGCTATCTCCTGTGCAAGCAGGGCGTGGACGAAGTGATGGGCATGCTGGACTACCGCACCATCGGCGGCACGGAATTCCTCGGCATTAAAAAGCCGGTTATCAAGGCACACGGTTCTTCCGACAGCCTGGCTTTCCGCAATGCCATCCGGCAGGCAGAAACGGCCGCAGGCAATGACATTTCTGCTGAACTGGAGCAGGGACTTTCTCAGCTTGCCGTAAAGGAGATTTAAAGATGATTAAGGAACTGGAAACGGCCATCGGCTACCGGTTTCACAACATAGCGCTGCTGCAAAACGCACTTGCCCACTCTTCCTATGCCAATGAGCGCTGGCACAACGGCCTCATGAGCAACGAACGGCTGGAGTTTTTGGGTGACAGTGTGCTGGGCATGCTGGTGGCGGAGTATCTTTACCGTACATTCCCGGATCGCCCTGAGGGCGAGCTGACCCGGATGCGGGCAGATATGGTCTGTGAAAAGACTCTGGCAGCGGTTGCCAACACACTTGGTCTCGGCGCCCATTTGCTTTTAGGTAAGGGCGAAGAGCAGGGCGGCGGCAGAAGCCGGGAGTCCATTCTTGCCGATGCGGTAGAGTCTGTCATTGCAGCCTGCTATCTGGATGGCGGTATGGATGCTGCCCGGGCGTTTGTTGAGAAGTTTATACTGGTGAATGTACCCGTGGCAAACTTTCACAACAAGGACTATAAAACAGCGCTGCAGGAACTGGTACAGCAAAAGAAGAATCAGATACTTGCCTATACTCTGGTGGGTGAAAGCGGACCGGATCACGACAAGCAGTTCATGGTGGAGTTGACCTTAAACGGCGAGACCGTGGGTAAGGGCATCGGCAGCAGCAAAAAGCGAGCTGAGCAGGATGCCGCCCGTGACGCTTTGGAAAAGCTCTTTCCCTAACGAATAAAAACAGCGACTGAAAGGTCGCTGTTTTTTCATAATCTTTTCAAAATGGGGCAAAATCAGTTTGGAGGGATTTACATGACAGAACGGGAATACGGTAAATTAGTAAAAAGCATGGAGCCCAAGTCGCCTATGGGAAAGGACTGTCTGAATGCCTTTTGGATCGGTGGACTGATCTGCGTATTGGGGCAGCTTGCTATTAATGGGTATACGGCACTGGGCCTTGATAAACAGGATGCAAGTGCAGCCGCATCCATGAGTCTTGTGGTGATGTCGGCACTTTTGACGGGCTTAAGCCTTTATGACGACATTGCAAAACACGCAGGCGCGGGAACATTGGTGCCCATCACCGGCTTTGCCAATTCCATCGCTGCCCCGGCAGTGGAATTCAAAACTGAGGGGTTTATTTTAGGTGTCGGTGCTAAAATGTTCACCATCGCCGGCCCGGTGATTGTATATGGCGTGAGCGCAAGTGTTGTGTATGGCTTGATTTATTGGATAACGACATTGTTTTAAAGGGCGAACACAGGTCGCCCCTACGAATTCTATCACACATCACGGTAGGGGCGAACTGTGTTCGCCCGAAAAACCGGACACCGTTACAGTGTCCGGTTTAATGCATATTTGAGAGGATTGTTCTCGATATATGCCCATATTTCGTCATAATCCTGCTGATTCCGGATTCCGTGATCATAAAAGGATTTCTGCCAAATTGGCCTGCCAACCTGTTTGGTAATCGATCCTTTGAATTGCTTCATTACCCTTGAAATCGTAGGCGCGAACTGTGTTCGCCCGTCTGCATCTGTATCAATAGAAATGATAAAGTGAATGTGATCAGGCATAATACAGTACTTATCCACCCGAACAGCATCATACACAGAATTTAACCTTTTGATTTCGTTATCTACAATAATTCCAATATCCGACAACGGTACATTGGCGGGCGAACACAGTTCGCCCCTACGGTCAGACCAGAAGATTTTCCCTCTGTTCGCGGTGCAGACCGAAATGAAATATGCCCCGGGTGAGGAATAATCGTAATCTTCAATGCGGATCGGTTTGCGTTTAGGATTTTGATCCATTATATTGCCTCCCGGTTTTATTCGAAATAGAACAACTCTTCGAATTTTTTATCCAAGGCAATACACAGGACAAGTGCCAGCTTTGCGGTAGGGCAGAACTGACCGGTTTCGATGGAACTGATGGTATTTCGGGAGACACCCACCATTTCGGCTAGCTGTGCCTGGGAAAGACCGGCTTCGGTTCGCGCTTGCTTAACATTATTTAATAAAATGAGTTCTTCGCGCATCTATATCACCCCAGAAACAAGAAGACGGTCAGTAAGATAACAAAGACTGTGGTCACTGCGCCGCCGATGAGATAGCTTTTCTTCTTCAGACCGAAGCCCTGCACCCACAGGTTGGTGGAAACCATGGTGCCGTATATGATCCAGCAAGCATCGCCGATAACATCAGTCTGCAGAATCAGACTGTCCAGAAAGTTAAGCAGCATACACATGGCCAGGCCAACGGAGTGAGAGACCAGTGCAGCGTTTGCTTCTACAGTGCGCTTAACCTCGTCAACACCGGCGTTTTCGGTACGGGCTTTTTGCAAAATTTCTTCTTTGTTCATAATCGTTAACTCCTTTTGCCAAGTTTTGTTTGCAAGGTCAGTATATCACTGCCAAGTACACTTGTCAAGAACTTTTTGCAAAGTTTTCTTAGCAAAAATGGTGTGTCCTATATTGACAGCAGCAGAGGGATTCATTCTGGGCGTTGGCGCGAAGATGTTTACAATAGCGGGGCCGGTTATCGTTTACGGTGTCTCGGCGTCCGTGGTGTATGGCTTGATTTATTGGATAACGACATTGTTTTAATAGCAAAAGGCTTGCCCTTCGGCAAGCCTTAAATGATTTTTTACAGCTGCTCCATTTCTCTGCGTTGGGTGTCGGTTTCGACAGAATCACAGACGATGGGGGTAAGTTTTTCAAATTCACCGAAATAGCGCCCGCCGAATTCGTAAAGGGAGGCGGCGTTAAAGTGCAGGTTATCAGGGTTGGAGGTAAGACCGGCTGCCGATACAAACCCCACGTTGTCCAAAGTGTTTGTCACAGATTGAGCAGCTGTGTTGATAGCAGGATAATTTTGCAATTTCCACTCCGGTCTGGGGCAATCCACAAGATAATCGCCCAAGCCGCCCAACAGGATGGGGATGTTGGGTAGTCCTAAATCTTCACGCAGCTGTGTCAGCATTTTCAGTAAGTTTTCTTCGTATTTGGGGCCTGCGTTTGCGCAGTCCGATTCTCCCTGGTGCCACAAAATGCCCGCAAGAGAGGATGTTCGCATAGCCAGCTTAGCGTTAAAAGCGGCATTGTCGTAAAGCAGGCTGCCGGGCATCCACTGCTCTAGTGTTGTACCGCCGTCGGCACAGCAAATAAGACCAACCTTTTCTTTGTGCTTTGCCACATACATTTCGGCAAAGCGTTCTGCAAGGTTTACGCCGGAAGAGCTGCGATCGGGATTGATGGGACGGAACATTCCCTGCCAGCGGCCGTTTCGCAGGATATAGATGCCCTTGGTATCTACTTCCACAGCCTCCTTGAGAAAGCCCCGGCCTGCCATATTGGATTGCCCGATCAGTAAAAAGGAATGCATCACGATGTCACCTTTCTGCAATTTTTCTCATTATAGCATGTTGGCAGTAGATTGCAAGGCCCGCAAGCCGTTTTGTTATAGAAAAATGTGCAGACTTCCTTTATAATGAAAGAAAAAACGGGAGGAAAAACCATGCTGACTACCAATAAGGAAATATTAAAAGAATACGCCCGTACCAAGTGCCTTTGGATGGGTATTCCCAGCATTGAGGTGACAAAGAAGGGCAGAACTTTCCTGACCTTCTATTCCGGCGGCACAACAGAGCAGATCGGAAACTTCGTGGGGCTTATCAAATCTGACGACGGCAAGAATTTTACCGATCCTATTGCGGTTTGCCGTCCCGAGCCCGGTCATCGCTGCTTTGACTCCAATCTTTGGATCGACCCCCTGGGCAGACTTTGGTTTACCTGGAGCCGCTGCCCCAATGACGGCGTGTTCGGCGCCATTTGCGACGATCCCGATGCTGACGAACTGGTATTCGGTGAAGAATTCTTCATCGGCAACAGCGTGATGATGAACAAGCCTATCGTGCTTTCCACCGGTGAGTGGGCGTTCCCCCTTGCTGTGTGGAATCACGGCGTCCGGGCTATCGGCAAGGAGTACGACAGCCCCATCGAGCCCAAGGGTTCCTTTATGTATGTCACAGACGATCAGGGCAAGACCTTCCGGAAGCTGGGCTATGCGGATGTAGAAAAGCGCAGCTTTGACGAACATATGCTGCTGGAGCTGAAAAACGGCGTGATCCGTATGTTCGTCCGCACCACCTACGGCATCGGTGCTTCCGATTCCTACGATGGCGGCATGCATTGGGGCAGAGGCTTCGACACCGGCTACAAGGGCCCTTGCTCCCGTTTCCATATCCGTCGGCTGGCATCCGGTAGAATCCTGCTGATTAATCACTTTGGCTATCCCGGTCAGCACCGCAGCCATTTGACGGCCATGCTTTCCGAGGACGAAGGCCGGACCTTCCCCTATAAGCTGCTGCTTGACGAGCGAAAGAGTATCGCCTATCCCGATGCCGCCATCGATAGTGAGGGCCGCATCCACATCTGCTATGACCGTGAGCGTGGCTCTCTGCGCAACAAGCTCAGCGATATTTTGAACTGCGCAAGAGAATTCCTCACCTGCTGCATTACGGAAGAAGATATTATGGCAGGAGAGCTGGTCACCGAGGGCAGCTACCTGCAGCATGTTGCCTATAAGCTGACGGAGTATGACGGTGACCTTGTCAATCCCTTCAACGAAACCGAGCTCTTTACCACCAGCAAGTATGCGCGCTACTTAAGCAATCAGAGCAAGGATGCTGAGACGATCATCGAGGAGGTCTTCGACGCTTATGAGATCAACTGCACCAACATCCACAACCTGCAGGCGGAGGAATTCGACAAGCTGATCGAGGAGTACAAGCGTAGCCGCAAGCTGGATGTACTCAATGAGATCATCGGCCTTGTTCGCAACGCTCACAGCGAGGGCGAATACTCAGAAAAGGGCATCGTCGATGAGCTGTGCCGGTACATCATCGAGCATTTGGAGGAAGATGTAAGCGCAGAAAGCCTTGCAAAGCACTTCCATTTCAGCACCCACTACATCCGCCATATTTTCAAAAAGCAGACCGGCACCACCGTTTCCGGTTTTAAGACCGCTCAGGTAATTAAAAAGGCAAAGCTGCTGCTGAAAATGAGCGACAGCAAGGTCATCGATGTGGCGGCTGCTTGCGGATTTGACAATGCCAGCTATTTTACAGAGGTGTTTTTGAAGGAATTAGGTGTCACTCCGAAAGAATATCGGCAGCAGAACAAGGCGAACTAAAAGCAATTTGCGGCTGTTTTTGCGCAATAAGGGCATTGTAATCAGCCGCATTTTGTGGTACGATGGGAACAAATAGATTAGGAGGGGTATCATGAAGAAAATTCTTTCTTTATTGCTGGTTGTCCTGATGCTGTTGGGGCTGGTGGCCTGCGGCGGCAACGGTGACGACAAGGAATCCGCAGCCGGTTTCCAGGTGGGCTTTGGTCGGGTGGATGTTACCCCCGAAGGTGTAGTCCATATGGGTTCTTACAACAGCGAGGAACGGTCTGAGGGTGTCATGCACGAGCTGTATGCCCATGCGGTGGTCATGAAGGATGCCGCCGGCACGGTTATGGCCATGGTAACTGCTGACATCAGCTGGGGCAACAACCATATGCTGGGCGAACTGCGTCCTGCAATTGAGCAGCGGTTTGGCTTCGATAAGGAGCATGTCATCATTGGCGGTATCCACAACCATAATGCTCCTGATTACGGCGGAACCGATACCGCCGATCAGCAGTGGAAGGAAAAGTTCAACAACGGTGTGCTGGAATCCATCCAGCTTGCTCTTAACGACCTTGCACCTGCAACCATCGAGGTTGGTCGTACCGAAACAGAGAATCTGACCTTCGTCCGCCGCTACTATCTGTCTAACGGCGGCATGACCGGTGACAATTACAATTATGACCATGGTGATAAGATCGTCGCCCATGAAACTGAGGCTGACGAAGAGATCCAGATGGTTCGCTTTGTTCGTGAAGGGGACAAGAAGGATATCCTCATGGTCAACTGGCAGGCTCATGCTGCAAAGCACGGTCACACCCGCTATCTTTCTGCTGACTTTGCGGGCCCCATGCGGGATAAGCTGGATAAGGATCTGAATGTACACAGCATTTTCTATCAGGGCGCTTGCGGCAATCTGAATCCTGTCAGCCGTATTGCAGGCGAGTGCGTGACCGGTGGCACCGGCTATGACAATGCAGTGCGCCACGGCGAGCTGGTTGCCCAGGATGTGATTGAAGCATGGAACACCGAGGGTACATTTGCATCCATTAAGAGCGGTAACATCAATGTCAATCAGGGCAAGTTCATCACCGATGACACCTGGGGCGAGACCAATGCCATTACCGTTGGTGAGCTTTCCTTTATCACCCTGCCTGCCGAGTTCTTTGACACCTTGGGCATGATGATTAAGAAAGATACGCCTTACAAGATGACGGTTTTGATGGGCTTCCACTGCGGCGGCGACGGCCGTTACCTGCCGGATACCCCCGGTTTCAAGAACAGCGGCTACGAGGCCAATAACAGCCTTTTCCGGGTAGGTGACGGCGAGCGGTTCGTTCAGTACTATCTGGATATTCTGAACACCATGCACAAAGAAGAGAACCCCTAAATCAACATGAAAATGAGCGGCACTTACCGCTCATTTTTATTGACATTGACAGGGGATAGGAGTATACTCGTTACTGACGAAAATGAAAAATCTTCCGGAGGGATTAACTGTGGCCGGTATAAAAATAAGCAAGGCAGCGAAAAATGCGCTTATGCTGGGAAGTTTATGCTTCTTTTCATATCTTGCGGTATATGTTGCACGAAATATCCTTGGAGCGGTGTCGCCCCAAATGGAGGGAAGCGGCGTATTCAGCAAGGAGAGCATTGGCACACTTTCTTCTATCTATTTTATAGCCTATGCCTGCGGCCAGCTGGTCAACGGATTGATCGGCGACCGGATCAAGGCAAAGTATATGATGAGTTTGGGCCTTATACTTGCAGGCGTGTGCAATCTGCTGCTGCCGGCGCTGTCGGACTCGCTGGTGGCTGTGTATGTGACCTATGGTGCTACCGGCTTTTTCCTTTCCATGATTTATGCTCCCATGACCAGGGTGGTGGCGGAAAGCGTGGATCTTGTCTATGCTACCCGGTGCAGCTTGGGCTATACGGTAGCCTCCTTCCTTGGCTCGCCTATGGCCGGCGTGCTGGCAGCGCTGCTGGCATGGCAGGGGGTATTTACCGTAAGCAGCATTTTGCTGGCGGTCATGGGTGTCATATGCTTTGTGGTGTTTATTCTGTTTGAGAAGAAGGGCATCGTTCGCTACGGCCAGCATAAGCAGGAAAAGTCTGCCGGTGGCGGCGTCAAGGTGCTTTTGAAGCGGCAGATCGTGAAATTTACGCTGATCTCCGTTTTGACCGGTATTGTCAGAACCACAGTCGTCTTTTGGCTGACTACCTACATATCCGAGTATTTGGGCTATTCCTCTGAGCAAGCTGCGCTGCTGTTTACGGTGGCAACTTTAATCATTGCCACCTCTGCATTTGTAGCTATTTTTGTTTATGAGCGGCTGGGCAGAAACATGGACATTACGATTTTAATCATGTTCACGGCATCTGCCGTCAGCTTCTTGATGGTGTTTCTGTGTAAGACCCCCATGGTCAACCTGCTGTTTATGGTGCTGGCGATCCTGTCTTCCAATGGGGCCTCTGCCATGCTGTGGAGCCGGTATTGCCCCAGCCTGGTGGATACCGGCATGGTTTCCAGCGCCACGGGCTTCCTGGACTTCATGAGCTACATGGCAGCGTCCGTTTCTTCTACGCTGTTTGCCAATGCGGTATCCGTGATCGGCTGGAGCGGACTGATCCTCGTTTGGTTCGGCTTGATGGTGGTGGGTGTTGTCATTTCCCTGCCCTTTGATAAAATGAAAAAGATAAGTGCATAAGAAAAAAAGCGCATCGAAAGATGCGCTTTTTGCACCACAATTGCGGTTTGTCGGGCAAAAGCCTTCCCCTGGGGCGGATGAGGGTCATAATACAGCGCAAAACGTAGCAAAGCTGTTATTGTAAGGCTGAAGTCTTACCCTTATCAGTCAAAAATTAAAGATTTTTGCCAGCTTCTCCCAGGAGAAGCCTTTGGTGCTCCCGCGCCGGGATGTGCTGTGCTTTGGCGCCCTTGCCCTCAAAAGGGAGTACAACAGGCAGAATCTGTAAAAAGTTTCCAAGGTCAACGCTTGGGTGGTGTCCCGGGAGGGTGCGATCCCCAACGGCATGCCCCAAATGTGACACTTTTTACGATAAATTCATATTTTGGCTATTGCGAAATTTCGAAGAACAATTTATAATATATATCGGTAATTGCGTGCGATAAGCACGACTATGAAATATATGGAGGAATTTTCTTATGCCTATGCAAATGGGTTTCCGTTGGTACGGCGAAGGCAATGATAAGATCAGCCTTTCCGACATCAAGCAAATCCCCGGCGTAACCAGCATTGTCTGGGCCCTGCATCACAAGATGCCCGGTGAAATTTGGGAGGAAAGTGAGATCGCAGAGGTAAAGGCACAGTGCGACAAGTACGGCTTCAACATCGATGTTGTTGAGTCTGTCAATGTCCACGACGATATCAAGATCGGCCTGCCCACTCGCGACCGGTACATCGAAAATTACAAGACCACCATGCGTAACCTTGCCAAGTACGGTGTCAAGGTCATCTGTTATAACTTCATGCCCATCTTCGACTGGACCCGCTCTAACCTGTTCCATGAAGTGGGCGACGGTTCTACCGCCCTTTTCTACGAAAAGGGCATGATCCAGGATGACTACAATGCCATGGCTAAGTACATACTGGATTTTACCGAGAAGTCCAATATGTCCTTCCCCGGCTGGGAGCCCGAGCGTATGGCTAAGCTGGACGAGCTGTTTAAGGCCTATGCGGATGTTGACCACGAAAAGCTGTGGGCAAACCTCAAGTACTTCCTGGAAGCATTGATGCCCACCTGTGAGGAGACCGGCATCAAGATGGCGATTCACATGGACGATCCCCCATGGGATATCTTCGGCCTGCCCAGACTTCTCATCAATGAAGAGAACATCGACCGCTTCCTGAAGATGGTGGATAATCCCTACAACTGTCTGACCCTGTGCTCCGGTTCTTTGAATGCAGACCCCCGGAACAATGTTGCCGAGATCGTGCGCAAGCACTGCGACCGCATTGCCTTTGCTCACATCCGCAATGTTAAGCACTTCGAAAACGGTGACTTCTCCGAAGCATCCCACCGGGATTGCGACGGCGATACCGGTATTTTGGACATTCTGAAAGCATACCACGACTGCGGCTTCG
>JAZUNW010000027.1:0-7229 GCA_045604325.1 Faecousia sp.
CTGAAAGAAGAAATGGTAGAAATGGAATAAACGAAACCGCCCCGCTGCATACGCAGCGGGGCTTTCAAATTGCGATTTATGGGGCTGTTCGGTACGCACATATTAAAACGCATGTCATTGCGAGGGTGCTTGCACCTGTGGCAATCTCCAGCTGGAATGCTATGGTTATTTCTGCACCAATTAACATGGAACACCTTAAAACTCTCTATGTTAAGCACCATTTTACCATATCTTTCTGCTCCACAGTAGATTCCCACGGCTGCTTCGCAGCCTCGGAATGACACAAAATTCTACGAATTTTGTGTTGCGGACGACCAATGGTCGCCCCTAACGTTTACAACCCCGGGAGCGATGCTCCCGGGGTTTTCTTTAACTCTTCGTCAGCACAGGATCCGGCAGGATCTCTACCTTGGAATCCTTGATAAGGTGCTTGGGGCACACTGTTGCGCAGAGGCCGCACATATCGCACTTAGAGTAATCGATAACGGCGAGATTGCGCTCAATGGTAATGGCATCGTGGGGACAGATCTTTTTGCACAGTCCGCAGCCGATACATCCGGCGGTACAGCCCCGGGTGGTGACAGCACCCTTTGCCAAAGACGCACAGGCAATAACCACATTCCGGTTCGGCTCTACCGGGACAATCAGCTTCCGGGGACAGGCATTTGCACAAGCCATACAGCCGGTGCACTTATCCTCATCCACCACCGCCACACCGTTTTCCACGTGGATAGCGCCATACTTGCAGGCCTTGACGCAGGTGCCAAAGCCCAAACAGCCGAACTTGCAGCTAAGAGGACCGTTGCCGCCCACCTTCGATGCGGCAACGCAATCCTTAAAACCCTCATATTCCGCCTTGATCTTGGCACCGGAAACCAGATTGCCGTCCTTATCGTAGGTCTTGGCTCCGGAGCAACGCACCAACGCCACCTTACGGGCCACCTCTTCCGCCTTAACGCCCATAATGAACGCCATAGCCTGTGCACACTCATTGCCGCCGGAGGCACACTTGCCGATGGGCGCTTCCCCATTCAGAACTGCCTCTGCATAGCCGCCGCAGCCGGCATAGCCGCAGCCGCCGCAGTTAGCACCGGGCAGGCACTCGTTGAGCTGATCCAGTCTGGGATCGGTCTCCACATAAAAAACCTTGGAGGCCGCCGCCAGCACCAGTCCGAAAATCAGACCTAAGCCGCCCAAAATGGCAATTGCAATCACAATATCCATATGTAGACCTCCTTAAAAGAACTTCATGCCGGAGAAGCCCATAAACGCCAGCGCCAGCAAGCCTGCAGCGATCAGCGCAATGGGGTATCCTCTGAAGGACTCGGGGCAATCTGCCTTGTCCACTCGCTCCCGGATGGAGGCAAACAGCACGATGGCAATGGTAAAGCCGATGCCGCCGGCAGCGCCGTTGACAACACTCAGCAGAAAATCATGGCCCTCCTGCACATTCACCAGCGCCACGCCTAAAACAGCACAGTTGGTGGTGATAAGCGGAAGGAACACACCCAGCGCCTTATAAAGCGCGGGGACAGACTTCTTCAGGAACATCTCCACGATCTGCACGATAGACGCAATGACCAAAATGAAGACCACCGTCTGCATGTACTGCAGTCCCAGTGCCTCCAGCGCCAGATTGGCCGCCCAGCAGGCAGCGGAGGCCAGTGCCATAACAAAGGTGACCGCCATGCCCATGCCGAGGGCTGTATCGATTTTCTTGGAAACACCCATGAAGGGGCAGATGCCGTAGAACTTTACCAGGATAAAGTTTTCCGTCAGAATGGCGCTGAGCAGAATGCCCAGCAGCGCCTGCACATATCCGTTCATCTCTTCGCTGCCTCCTTCTTTGTTTCCTTATCCCGCAGGTACTTCATAAACCACTGGAAACCGGCGATCACAAAACCCAATGTCAGAAAACCGCCCACAGGCATCACCAGCTGCATGGCAGGATAGCCCTCGGGGATGATGCGAATACCCTCACCGCCGTTTAAAAGGCCACCGCCAAAGGTGCCTGCACCCAGCAGCTCCCGGATCACGCACACAATAATGAGCGCCACGGTATAGCCGATGCCCTGACACAGACCGTCCACCGCAGAAGCCAGCACCCCGTTTTTGGATGCAAACGCCTCCGCACGGCCAAGAATCATACAGTTCACCACGATCAGGGGGATAAACACACCCAGACTCTCGGAAAGATCCGGCAAAAACGCCTGCATCAGAAGGTCTACAATGGTAACAAAACCCGCAATGATCGTAATATACGCCGCAATACGGATCTGGGACGGAATCACTTTCCGCAGCGCAGAAATCAGCACATTGGAGCAAATGAGGATAATGGTAACGCTGACGCCCATACCAATGCCGTTAAAAAGGCTGGTGGTAATGGCCAGAGTCGAGCACATACCCAAAAGCTGGACAAAAACCGGGTTCTTGGTCAGCAGGCCTTCTTTGAATTGATTTTTGAAATTCATAGCGCAGCCTCCTTAGCCCAAAGTTGCAATCGCACTTGCATATGCTGCCAGCGCAGCATTGACACCGGCGGTAACCGCCCGGGAGGTAATGGTAGCACTGGTGATGGAATCGATGTTTCCGCCATCCTTATCCACGGCAAGTGTCCCACTTGCGCCGGCAAACTGACCCCGGAAGGCTTCACCTGCAGCGGTGTTTGCCGCTGCAACAGAGCCAAGTCCTGCTGTTTCCGTATGGGATACGATAGAAATGCCGTTTACCGAACCATCGGTCTTAATGCCCACCATCATGGAGATCACGCCGCCAAAGCCGGCAGGATTGACCTCCACAACATAGCCATCAGCGGATGCATACACCGTCTTTACCGTGCCGGTGGCATCGGTAAAAGCAACACTTTCAAGATTTTCCGCACCGGGCAGAACCTCTTCCATAGCCTCCTGCATTTTTTCCAGCTTGATCTTTTCGATCCTGTCAGCAGTCACGCTGTTGACTCCTGCCAGTGCCAGCGCCACAAAGGCGGTAATGGCAAGCAGTGTCAGCGACAGCCGCAGAACATAAGTAACGATATTACCTTGCCTCATTTCGCCGCCTCCTTTTTCGGTGCGCCGAACCTCACGGGACGGCCGATGCGGTCTAAGAGGACCACGCAGCAGTTCATCACCAAAATGGCATAGGAAACGCCCTCGCTGTAACCGCCGAAGTAGCGGATCAGAACGGTCAGCACGCCGCAGCCGATGCCATAGACGATCTGACCTAACTTGGTAACAGGGCTGGTAACATAGTCCGTTGCCATGAAGATAGCGCCCAGCATCAGACCGCCGCCAAAGACCTGTGCACCCATCCATGCAAAGCGGTCATTTCCCATGGGGAACAAAAAGGCCAGCACCGCCACAGTACCGATGTAGCTAAGAGGAATCCGCAGGGTAATGACCTTGCGTGCCAGCAGATACACAAGACCGATGAGCAACAGCAGCGCAGAGGTCTCGCCCAAAGAGCCGCCTACATTGCCCAAAAACAGATCAAGCACGGATTCTTGGGGCATCATGCCCTGATGGAGCGATGCCATGGGGGTAGCGGCTGTCACAGCATCTGCTGTGGAGAAAACGCCGGCGGCATTCTCGAAGCCCACTTTGACCCATGTGTTCATCAGCACCGGCCAGCTGAACATAAATGCTCTGCCTGCCAGGGCAGGATTGACGATGTTGCGGCCAATGCCGCCAAAGAGCATTTTTACCACGATAATGGCAAAGAAATCGCCCAAAATCAACGCCCAGTAAGGAATGGTAACGGGGCAGACAAATGCCAGCAGCACGCCGGTGACCATGGCGGAAAGGTCGTAGATCTTGTTGTCCTTCTTCATGATCTTATCCCATGCCCACTCAAAGAACACGCAGGCGGCAACACTGACCAGCGTCACGATCAGCGCCCGGAAACCGAAGAAGCATACACTTCCCACCAGTGCAGGGGCAAGGGCAATGAGCACATCCCGCATAATGGTCTGGGTGGTTATGGGAGAGTGCACATGAGGAGAGCTGGAGATCGTCAGCTCATAAAAGTATTTCATCTGTGCCAAGTTTTCTCCACCTCCTTATTTCTTCGCCGCGGCAGCCGCCGCGTCACGGATATGATGCTTGGCAGAGCGGAAGGCCAGCACCAGCGGCACACAGGCCGGACAGGTGTAGGCGCAGCAGCCGCACTCGATGCAGTCCATCATGTTGGTGGCCTTCATCTCTTCCACAGAGCCAGAATACAACGCCTTGTACATCAGCACCGGCATCAGATGCATGGGGCAGGCATCGATACACTTGCCACAGCGGATGCATTGAGAATGCTCAATATTATATCGGTTCTTCTGTCCCAGAATTGTAACAGCATTGGTGCCCTTAATAACCGGAACGCTGAGATCATACTGGGACGCACCCATCATAGGACCGCCGGAAAGGACCTTGTAGGGATTTTCTCTGTGACCGACAGCTTCCAAAAGATCGTTGAAGCTTGTGCCGATGGGAACCAGCAGATTCTTCGGCTCCATAACGATGTCGCCGGTAACAGTAACGATCCGCTTGATGAGCGGCATACCCTCATAGACCGCGTCATGGATGGCCTTGCAGGTTGCGGAGTTGAATACAGCGCAGCCCACTGCCGCAGGCAGTCCGCCGGATGGCACTTCTCTGCCGGTGATGGCCTGGATCAGCTGCTTTTCCGCACCTTGCGGGTACTTGGTGGGAAGCGTATGCACCACGATGCCTGTCTTGGGATCAATGGCCGCCCGGAGTGCCCTGGCAGCCTCGGGCTTGTTGTCCTCCAACGCAATGGCGGCACTGTTGAGACCAAAAATTCTCATAATGATCTGCAGACCCGACAGCAGCTCACCCGGATGCTCCCGGCACAGCCGGTCATCGGCTGTTATGTAGGGCTCACACTCGGACGCATTGACAATGATGGTGTCCACCTTGCCAATGCCGGAAGAAAGCTTCACATGGGTGGGAAAGGTTGCACCGCCCATGCCCACGATACCGGCCTCACGAATAATTCCCATCAGTTCCTCAGCGGTCATCTTTTCCACTTCGCTGACACTTCTGGGTTTCACATCAGGATGCTTTTCTCCCAAATGATCGTTTTCGATCACTACGGCCATCTGCGTCGTACCGTTGGTATGTGCCTTCATATCCAGCGCCTTGACTGTACCGGAAACAGATGCGTGCACCGGCACGCACAGACCTGCATTATCACCGATCTTCTGGCCAACCAGTACCCGGTCACCTTTTTTCACTAAGGGCAGGCAGGGCGCGCCGATGTGCTGGCTCATGGGGATCACCAAAACATCCGGCTCCGGGAAGGTCTGCACCTTGCAGTCCTTGGCATAGCCCTTGTTTTCCTTGGGGTGAACGCCTCCAAAAATGGGAAACGCCATTTACAATCACCTCTTACACAAATTCATGGGACAGTTGTCCCTCTTTTCCCTCATAATCATAGCGCACTTTCCTCGATTTGTCCACAGCTTTCTGTCACATTTCACAAAGTTGCTGCAAAAAATATGTTCATATCGATATAAATTGACAGATATATGCCGCGGTGTTTGCGCCAGGGTAACCCCTTTCTTCGTGCCGCTTTTGTCAACTTATACAGCCAAAAGCTCCGTAAAAAGGCAGAAATTGTCTTTTCGACAAGTTGACTATTTTATACCCCTTGTGTTATAATGTGTAGGTAATCGACAAGGCCTTTATTACTGACGGATCAGTGGAGCACCACACGGAGTAAGGGCAATATTCAGCCGACCGTCTGGGCACACTTTTTCCTTTAGGAAAAGTGCGCCCATTTTTATTTTGCAAGGAGGTTACCACATGAAAAAAGTTGGTATCATCATGGGCTCAGACAGTGATCTGCCCGTCGTAAAGAAGGCGGCGGAGACGCTGGCTGCTTTTGGCGTACCCTACGAAATGCACGTCTACTCTGCCCACCGCACCCCCGTGCAGGCACGGGATTTCTCCGCAAACGCCCGTAATAACGGCTTCGGCGTCATCATCGCCGCAGCGGGTATGGCTGCACACTTAGCAGGTGCTCTTGCCGCCAACACCACCCTGCCTGTTATCGGTATCCCTATGAAATCCTCTACATTCTCTAACGGCATTGATGCCCTTCTCTCTACCGTTCAGATGCCCTCCGGCATTCCAGTAGCTACCGTAGCAGTAGATGGCGCAGTCAATGCCGCTTTGCTTGCTATCCAGATCCTGGCCGTCTCCGATGCAGAGCTGGCTGCCAAGCTGGATGCCAAGCGCCAAGCCGATGCCGAAAAGGTGCTCCAAAAAGACGCCGCACTGCAGTAAAGCAGATACGAGATATGAGATATGAGATACGAGATATCTTGTCCCGATATCTCTGAAAATTTAACAAGAAATTTTAATTATCGAAAGAGGTATTAACTATGAAAGATCTGAAGCTTCTCTACACCGGCAAGACCAAGAACGTATACGCCCTCGAAAACGGCAACTGCCTGCTCAAGTTTAAAGACGACTGCACCGGCAAGGACGGCGTGTTCGATCCCGGCGAAAACTCCGTCGGCCTGACCATCGAAGGCGTGGGCGATGTGAACCTGCGGATGAGCATCTATTTCTTCGAAAAGATCAATGCCGCCGGCATCAAGACCCACTATGTTAACGCCAACCTGGAAGACACCACCATGGAAGTCCTGCCCGCCAAGGTCTTCGGCAAGGGTCTGGAAGTTATCTGCCGCCGCAAGGCTGTGGGCTCCTTCTTCCGCCGCTACAACGAGTACTGCACCGAGGGCCAGGATCTTCCCTACTATGTGGAAACCACCTTCAAGAACGACGCTCTGGGCGATCCCCTGGTAACCAAGGACGGTCTGGTGGATCTGGGCGTTATGACTGCTGAGCAGTACGATTCCCTGAAGGAGCAGACCCAGGCCATCACCAAGATCGTTGCTGACGATCTTGCCGAAAAAGGCATGGAGCTGTATGACATCAAGTTTGAGTTCGGCTATGCTCCCGACGGCAAGGTCATGCTCATCGACGAAGTTGCTTCCGGCAATATGCGCGTTTACAAGAACGGCGAGTATATTGACCCCATGACCCTGAACAAGCTGTTCTTCGCTTAATCATATAAATGATCGTTTATATTAGCAAGCACTACCAAGTATGTCATTCCGAGGGAGCGTCAGCGAGTCGAGGAATCTACGCATTTCGTTTATATTTGCATTAAAATCGGTGTCAAGATCCCTCGGCTCCGTTTCACTCCGCTCG
>JAZUNW010000028.1:0-11938 GCA_045604325.1 Faecousia sp.
AGTAGCACATGGTGGGGTTGATGGCGTTCCGCATCCATGCGGTCATAGCGCCGGCAACGTCCAGATCCTCACAGGTAACGGGGTCGCCGTTCTTGGAGTAAGCCACAACGATCTTGCCGATACGCTCACGCAGATCCTTCAGATCCTTAGCAACAGCCAGAATAGCCATCAGCTCGGAGCCAACAGCGATGCCGAACTTGCTCTCCATCATGAAGCCGTCCAGACGTCCGCCGATACCGATGATGATGTTACGCAGGGACTGAGCACAGAAGTCGATGATCCAGCCCATCTCAACACGCTTGGGGTCGATGTCCAGACGCTTCAGGCCCTTCTTGGCCAGCCACTCGTCGGTGTTGTTGCGCTCGTGCTGCATACGGGCAGTCAGGGCCACCATGGCCAGGTTGTGGGCGTTCATGATGTCGTTGATGTCGCCGGTCAGGCCCAGGGAGAACTCGGTCATGGGCATCAGCAGAGCGTTGCCGCCGCCGGCAGCAGTACCCTTAACGTTCATGGTGGGGCCGCCGGAGGGCTGACGCAGAGCGCCGCCGGCATTCTTGCCGATGTAGCCCAGGCCTTCGATCAGACCCAGAGAAACAGTGGACTTACCTTCACCGAAGGGGGTGGGGGTAACAGCGGTAACCTCGATGAACTTGCCGTCGGGCTTGTCCTTCAGACGGTTCATAACCTTGATAAAGTCGGTCTTGGGAGTCTTGCCGTAGGGGATGATCTCATCGGGCAGCAGGCCCAGCTTCTCGCGGAAGTAATCCACGGAAGGCAGAGTCTTCTCAGCCTCTTCAGCGATCTGCCAGTCAGCAAACTTAGTGGGGTCCAGCTTTACGAGACCTTTTTCGTCTACGTACTTGCCGTTCTCGTCATAAACGATTGCCATAGTATGTTTCCTCCTTATATTTGGCGCTTATAGCGCTTTTTAACAATTGGTGATTTCCGCGTTTTCGCGGATGAGCTGCATGACTTTGGTGGTCATGATGCTGCGGATGACGGCCATTTCAAACTCGGTGTCATAGTAAGGCTTCAGCTCCTCGACGGTCATGCCGTTCTGGCGGCAGATCACTGCGATTGCCTCGCTGATGTCCTCAGTGGTGGCCTCAAGACCTTCTAACTTTACGATCTTATCGATGGCAGCGAAGTTGCGCAGAGCGGCTTCGGCTGCAGGATAGGAATCCTTGCGCAGATCCTCGGGGGTGGTCTGCATGAAAGAGCAGTACATCTCCAAATTCAGACCCTGTTGGGCAAGCTGAGCCTGCAGGTTGTTCAGCTGATCGTCCACAGCCCGTTCCAGTTCGGCAGGATCTACGGTGTAGTCCAGGGTGGCGGCAGCCTGACGCAGAAGCCGGTCCTGCAGATCCATTTCGCCCCGCTCGTCGGTGTAAGCCTGCAGGCTCTGCTTCAGCTTTTCCTGCATCTCGGCAAGGGTGTCGCAATTACCGACCTCTTTGGCAAAAGTGTCGTCCAGCTCGTAGGCGGTCTTGACACGGATCTCGTGGATCTTACATTTAAATTCTGCTTCCTTACCGGCAAGGTTATCAGCATGATACTCGGTAGGGAAGGTGACCTTAACGGTAACTTCCTCACCGGGGACCTTGTCCAGCAGCTGCTCTTCAAAACCGGGGATAAACGCGCCGCTGCCCAAAACCAAAGTCTGATTTTCAGCGGTGCCGCCGGCAAATTGCTCACCGCCCACGAAACCGGCGTAATCCAGCACCACTTCGTCGCCGCTTTCGGTGGGGCGGTCGGTGATAACAGCGATCCGGGGATTCTGCTGCAGCAGACGCTGCATCTGGCGGTCTACCTCAGAATCGGTGACCAGGTGGCGTGCATACTGGGCCTTGAGGCCCTTGTACTGAAATTCCATAAAATGCTCCTTATAGCAAAAAATGGACAATCCAGTTCCGAGAACTGAATTGCCCAGACGGTCGGCATAAGATAACCATTACATTCCCCCGTGGTGATCCACGAAATCCGTCAGTCATGTAATGTCACTTAGATAATATACCAAAAAAAGTGTTTTGTCAAGCATAAAAAAAGCAAAAATAACCATTGACAAACCACCGGATGTGTGGCAATATATTGTGGAGAGACTTAATAACAGACACAACATATTGTGCCGGGCTCCAATACAATAATACATAGGAAAGATGGTAAGAAAGACATGATCCAAAGCATTATCAAGCGTGATGGCCGCGTTGTTCTCTACGATCAGAACAAAATCGCCGCTGCCATTTTGAAGGCGCTGGAAGTATCTCAGGAGGGCAATGCCGCCGATGCAGCCCGTGTTGCCAACGACGTCCAGCTGGAGCTGGAAGCTGCTTTTACCAAAGAGGCCCCCAACATTGAGGCCATTCAGGACAGCGTAGAGCGCCAGCTGATGAACCACGGCTTCAATGCCGCAGCCAAGGCATACATTCTGTACCGTGCCAACCGCACCCGTGCCCGTGAGGCCGGCACTTCTTTGATGAAGACCATTGATGAGATCACCAACATCGATGCCCGCATTTCCGACATGAAGCGCGACAATGCCAACATCGACGGCAACACCGCCATGGGTTCCATGCTCCAGATCGGCGCTGCCGGTGCAAAGGCTTACAATGAGATGTATCTGCTGCGTCCCGAGCATGCCAAGGCATACCGTGAGGGCGACATCCACATCCATGACTTTGATTTCTACAGCCTGACCACCACCTGCTGCCAGATCGACATTCTCAAGCTGTTCCACGGTGGCTTCTCCACCGGTCACGGCTATCTCCGGGAGCCCCAGAGCATTCAGAGCTATGCTGCCCTGGCTGCCATTGCCATCCAGTCCAACCAGAACGATCAGCACGGCGGTCAGTCCATCCCCAACTTCGACTACGCCATGGCTGAGGGTGTTGCCAAGACTTACCGCAAGGCTTTCTCCCGCCGTTTGAGAGATGCGGTGGAAGATTATCTGGATCTTGCTGATGAAGCCGAGAATATCAGTGCCATCGTAGCTGCTGCTGAAACCATTTCCGGTGAGGTTGCTAAGCTGGAAAACAGCGCCGCTTTCGTGGATGCCGTTGCCAAGGGTCTGTGCGGCCGCTACAGTGTAGACGATGCCAAGGCCCGCAAGCTCATCGACCGGGCTGCCAAGCGTGCTTATCAGAAGACGGATCGGGACACCAAGCAGGCAATGGAGGGCTTTGTTCACAACTTAAACACCATGCACTCCCGTGCCGGTGCCCAGACTCCCTTCTCCTCCATCAACTACGGTACTGACACCACTCCTGAAGGCCGTATGGTTATCCGGAACATCCTGCTTGCTCTGGAAGCCGGTTTGGGTCACGGCGAGACCTGCATTTTCCCCATCCACATCTTCAAGGTCAAGGAAGGCGTCAACTACAACGAGACTGATCCCAACTACGATCTGTTCCGCCTCAGCATGCGGGTCAGCGCAAAGCGTCTGTTCCCCAACTACACCTTCTTGGACAGCCCCTACAACCTGCAGTACTATGTCCCCGGCCGTCCTGAGACGGAAGTGGCTACCATGGGCTGCCGTACCCGCGTTATGGGCAATGTCTACGATCCCACCAGAGAGATCGCCTACAGCAGAGGCAACCTCTCCTTCACCTCCATCAACCTGCCGCGTATCGCCATCGAGAGCAAGGGCGATGAGAAGGTGTTCTATGAAAAGCTGCAGGCTATGATGGAGCTGGTGGCCCAGCAGATGCTGGACCGCTTCGAGATCCAGGCCAGCAAGCACATCTACAACTATCCTTTCCTCATGGGTCAGGGCATTTGGCTGGACTCTGACAACTTAGGCATGCAGGATGACCTGCGTGAAGTCTTAAAGCACGGCACCCTGTCCATTGGCTTCATCGGCCTTGCCGAGACCCTCACCGCTCTTTACGGTCAGCACCATGGCCAGAGCGAGGAGATGCAGGAGAAGGGCAAGCAGATCATCGGCTATATGCGCGATTACTGCAACCGCAAGTCTCAGGAGCTGAAGATGAATATCACCCTGCTGGGCACTCCCGCAGAAGGCCTTTCCGGCCGCTTCATCCGCATGGACCAGAAGCGCTACGGCAAGATCCCCGGTGTTACCGACCGTGAGTACTACACCAACTCCTTCCACGTGCCTGTATGGCATCCCATTTCCGTGTACGATAAGATCCGTCTGGAAGCACCTTACCATGCCCTGTGTAACGCAGGCCATATCAGCTATGTGGAGCTGGATGGCGATACCGCACGGAATGTGGAAGCTTTCGAGTCCGTTGTCCGCTGCATGCATGACCATGGCATCGGCTACGGCTCTATCAACCACCCTGTTGACCGTGACCCCGTTTGCGGCTATGTGGGCATCATCGGCGATGTCTGCCCCCGCTGCGGCCGTCATGGAGGCGAGGAGATCGCCCCCGAAAGAGTAGAAGAACTGAAGAGAATGTATCCTGAAATGCCTGCATTCCAGGGTATCCGCTAAGGAGGAATTGTTATGACTGTTAAGACACAAAACGAGAAGATGGGCCAGGGCGTTGGCTTCGAGCGCATTCGCCGCATCACCGGTTATCTGGTGGGCACCATGGATAAGTGGAACGATGCCAAGCGGGCCGAGGAGCGGGACCGCGTGAAGCACAGCATGACCAATGCTTGAGCTTTCCGGAATCGTCAGCGACAGCATCGTAGACGGCCCGGGCATCCGCACCTGCGTTTTCAGCCAAGGCTGCCCGCACCACTGTGAAGGCTGCCACAATCCTGAGACCTGGGCCTTTGGCTGCGGCACAAAGATTTCCGAGGAAGCGGTGCTGGAGATTGTCCAGCAAAACCCCCTCTGCCGGGGCGTGACTTTCTCCGGCGGAGAGCCTTTTGCACAGGCTGAGGGCTTTGCAACTTTGGCAAGACTTTTGAAGGCAAGAGGCTACGAGGTGGCATCCTACACCGGCTTTACCTTTGAGCAGTTGCTGAAAGGAACGCCTGCCCAGAAAGAACTCTTGGAGCAGATCGATGTGCTTATCGACGGGCCGTTCCTGCTTGCGGAAAAGAGCTTGGAGCTTGCTTTCCGGGGCAGCCGTAACCAGCGGATCTTGGATGTCCCCAAAAGTCTGGCGGCAGGAGAGGCTGTGGCCGTTACCAGCCCTCGCTGGTTAGGTGAATACTAAAAAAGATCCGTGGGCTTTCCCACGGATCTTTTTATGTGTTTTCGTCAATTACCTTTTGGATTCTGCTCTTTACCAGCTCTGCAAGCTCTACGGTTTTCATATCCTTATATTCTTCATAAGGAATCGGGGGCAGGTAGTGCAGCTGCACGGTTACGGGGTCGCTGCCCTTTTGGTCCAGCACCTTGAAGCTGTTTATAAATGCCATGGGAATGATTGGGCATTTGGCCTTCATGGCGCAGCGGAAGCTCCCGCCGTGAAATTCGTTCATTTCGTTGCCTTTTTTGCTACGGGTGCCCTCGGGGAAGATCACATAGTTGCGCCCCTTTTGGACTTCTTTGGTGACCGCTTGAATGACGGTCAGTGACTGCCGCACATCCTCACGGTCCATGGCAAAGGAGTTGGTGCAGCGGTAAATTTCCGTCAGCAGCGGTACTTTTTTCAGTTCCTTTTTGTATACGATGGCAAGGGGCTTTTCACAGGAGGCAGCAATAGCCACCACATCGAACATGCCCTGATGGTTGCCATAGAGCATAAAGCCGTTTTCTTGGGGAATATTCTCCGTGCCGTATACCTTAAGAGCCACATTGCCGGAGGTGGCGGCCAGCTGCATAATGCGGCGAATGTGCTGCCACTTTTCTTCCTCCGGATATTTTTCGGTATGCTTTGCGTAGTGGCGCAGCTTTCCGTAAAGGCCGGGGAGTTTGGTGATATTGCGGAAAAGGATCAAAGCAAGTCTGTTCAAAGTGTTTCCTCCCGGGTTAAATGCAGGTGTAGCCGCCGTCAACGGCCAGTGTGATGCCGGTAATGAAGCTGGCGGCCTCAACCAGCATAAACTGCTGATTGGTCATCTGGTAGCCTGTGACGCATTTAATGCGGCGTGTACGGTCATGAGCATATTCGCCCTCCGTGACAGCGGCAGCAAGGCCAGCTATACCGCCGCCGATGACGCAAAGATCGCAGGATAGATATTTCTTTTCCAGCATGGTTGTCACCTCATAGTTCGGTGTTATAGAGTAATTGTAGCATAAAATGTTTTTCTTTTCCAGCCTAAATGGAAAAACAAGAGATAATTATACATATAAAATTGATTTGGTACAGCAGTGACCCGCCGGGTTGCCTTGCGGCAGTGACCCGCCGGGACTCGTTTGCATTTCCGCTATGCGGAAATTAAGGTAGCCACCAGTTTTTGAACTGGTGGCAGCAATATGCCACTGGCATATTGCAATTTAGATCATTCGAGTCCCGTCAGCTCCCTCATAAATAAAAACACCACCCGGTGGGTGGTGTTTTTATTTATGGTGACCCGCCTGGGACTCGAACCCAGGACACCCGCCTTAAAAGGGCGGTGCTCTACCGGCTGAGCTAGCGGATCAAATGGCTGGGATGGCAGGATTTGAACCTACGAATGCCAGAGTCAAAGTCTGGTGCCTTACCGCTTGGCGACATCCCAATATCAGGAAAGGTTGCCCGGCATCGGACACACACTGGGCATTATAGCACAATGATTTCCTTTTTGCAATAGCTTTTTTAAAAGAAAACCCGCCGATTTTCGGCGGGTTTTTTACCAGTTATCTTGGCGGGTATTCGCTTTTTCCGCAAAAGCAAGCGCCATGGAATAAAAGAGGGTAGGACCCACATTAAAGAAGTGACAGTCCAGCATACTGGTGCCCAGCAAAGCCATAATGCTGAGTGCGATGAACGCTTTTCCCAAGGTGGGCTTCTTGGCAAACAGCATCAGCGTCCCCAATCTGTGGTAACCATAGGCGATGAGGCCCACGATGCCGCTGGATGCCAGCAGCTGCACCACGGTATTGTGCCAACGGGGCGGGAAGAAGGAAGAAAATGCGGCAATATTGGAAAATTCGTAGGGGACATAGTCCGTTGCGTAGAAAGTACCGCCAAAAATGGGGTGCTTGAGGAACTGCTTGAGACCTTCCAGATAGATCTCAATCCGGTTGGAAGGGTCCAAGCCCCGGTCAATCAGCACATGGAACAGCTGGTACAGGTCTTTGTGGAAAAAACCGATCAGCAAACCCACAACGATAATTGTAATAAAATGGATGAGGACACTGCTTTTGGTATGCAAGTCCTTGTAAATGACGATGCTGTAAGACAGCACATAAATTGCGATAGCTACCAAAATAGAGCCCCGGGAGCAGGTCATTACCACACCGAACAGAAATGCCAAGGCACATAGGTGATAGATGAGGCCTCTTTTGCGGGAGCAAGCCAGCTGGAATGCAAAGGGGATCATCATGGTCAGCAGAGCGCCTACATTGTTGTAGGTGCCCCAGCCGCTGTATATGCGCTCACGCAGGATCTCACCGTCTACAATTACACAGTGAGAGATGTAAATGTGCGTCAGCTGGCAGAGGATAACGAAACCGATACAAAGGCCCGTCCACGCAATGTAGTCCCTGGGGACATCCTCCCATTTGACAGCGCCTGTAAGCACAAAATACAAAAGGAAGACGGAAACAAACTGAATGAATGCAAACAGAATGCTGCGAACACCGTTATCAAAATAGTGGCCACTGAAGGCGCCGGACATCAGATAAGCGCCGCCGAGGATCAGCATACTGGGCAGCAGTTTGCGCTTGCAGCTAAAAAATGCTCTGCGGCCGATCTCGGGGTCCATGCACAGCCGCAGAATCAGCGACAGGACGAAAAGTCCTGCAAGGCACATAAGGTAAATGCCACCATTCTGCGGGAAAAATATGGAGTTTTCGTTCATGCCCGGGTTATTGGCCACAGAAGGGGCAATGTAGCAGCAGACTACTACGGGCATTAAAGGAAGATAGTCCTTGCCGCAGAAGCTTACATACAGACCCAGCAGGATAAAGCAGGTATATACGATCAGCTCCGCGGAAAATACGCTGGCAGCCACCGTCAAAGCGCCGATCAGAAGAAAATAAACGGGAGAAAGGAAAAATGCGTTGATTTTCCTGCAGATCGGATGCACTTGCAGGCGAAGTATAAAGTTATCTCCGATGGAATCGGGTAAAGCATTCGTCTGTAACATCATTTTTATTCTCCGAGTAAATGATCGGTCAAATAATAAGAACTGCAACGGTAATTGCAGTTCCCGTGATGGCGGTATTGTACCATAAATGTGCTGTTTCGTCAAGTTTCGCAAAAACCCGGTGTCCTTTAGGACACCGGGCAGATGCATATTACAGGCCGAAGTAGCGCATTGCGTTGGAGCAGCTGATGCCTTCGACGATCTTCTTAAGAGAAGCGTCGTGGTTGGGATACTCGCCGTTTTCCACCCATGTGCCGATGAGGTTGCACATAATGCGGCGGAAGTAATCGTGGCGGGTGTAGCTGAGGAAGGAGCGGGAATCGGTCAGCATACCGATGAAGTTGCCCAGCAGACCCAAATTGGCAAGGGACTTCATCTGCTCTTCCATGCCGGACTTGGTATCGTTAAACCACCAGGCGGAGCCGTGCTGGATCTTGCCGGGAATGGAGCTGTCCTGGAAGCAGCCGATCAGGGTACCCAGCTGGGCATTGTCGGCAGGATTCAGGGAGTACAGAATGGTCTTGGGGCAGCAGCCCTCTTCGTCCAAAGTGGAAAGCAGCTGGGCGATATTGCCGCCGCAGGTGTTCTGAGAGATGGAATCCACGCCGGTATCGGGACCTTCCAGCTTAAAGATACGTGCGTTGTTGTTGCGCAGACAGGAGTAGTGCAGCTGCATGACGATGCCTAGCCGGTGATATGCCTTGGCAAGGCACATGAGGATCACGGTCTGATAGCCCTCCACCTCTTCGGTAGTCAGCTTTTCGCCCCGCAGAGCCTTCTGGTAGACGCTGTCTGCCTGCTCCATGGTGTAGTTCTGGAAGGGGACATAGTCAAGGCCGTGATCGGAAGCCTTACAGCCGTGTGCATGGAAGAACTCCAGCCGGGTAACCAGCGCGTCGCAGACATCCTGCATGGTTGCAAGGCTTTCCTTGCCCACGCTCTTTGCCAGCTGCTCCATGTAGCCCAGGAAGCCGTTCTTGTGGATGTTCACGGCCTTGTCGGGCCGGTAGGAGGGGCAGACTTTGGCGGTGAGCTGGCCTTCTGCTGCGATCTTTTCGTGCCACTCGAGGGTGTCAATGGGATCGTCGGTGGTGCCGATGAAAGCAACATTGGCCTTGCGGATCAGGCCCTGAGCGGAAAGGTCGGGGCTTTCGCGCAGCATAGTATTGCACTTGTCCCAGATCTGCTTTGCATTCTCTACAGTCAAAGGCTCTTCAATACCAAAGAAGTACTTCAGCTCCAGGTTGCACCAGTGGTACATGGGGTTGCCGATGGCCATTTCCAAAGCTTCTACAAACTTAACGAATCGCTCGTAGGGATCTTCCGCGCCGGTGACAAAGGCTTCGTCAACGCCGTTGGAGCGCATCAGACGCCACTTGTAGTGGTCGCCAAAGTAGGTGCCATCGGGCTGACGGCCGCCCAGCCAAACCTCTGCTAAGTTGTTGAAGCGGCGATCTTCATAGATCTCCTTGGGGCTCAAGTGGCAGTGGTAGTCCACCAGGGGCAGTTTCTCGGCATAATCGTGAAAAAGATGCTTGGCGGTTTCGGTTTCTAAGAGGAAATCTTTGTCCATAAATGTTTTCATATCAATTCTCCTTGTGTATTATCTTGGGGGACGGATGTATCGCTCGTGGCTTCTGGGGGAGGGTCTTGCGTGTACGCCGGAAACTAATCCCAGCATTGCATATATGGTAACGATGGAGCTGCCGCCATAGCTGATGAGCGGCAGGGTCAGGCCGATAACGGGGGTAACGCCGATGCACATACCCACATTACTGATGACCTGGAAAATCAGCGCCGCAGCAGCACCGTAGCAGATGAGCCTGCGCATATAGTCGTTGCTTTGGCGGCCCACCCAGATGCACCGGGCGATGATGGCAAAAAGCATTAAAAGCACCAAAACGCAGCCTACATAGCCCAGCTCCTCGCCGATGGCAGAGAAGATAAAGTCTGTATGCTGGGCAAAAAGCTGACCGCTTTGGGTACGGTTGCCGTTAAAAAGGCCTTGCCCCAGCATGCCGCCGCCGGTGAGGGATTTTAGGCTTCTGCTGGCGTGCCAGCCTTCGTCAAGACCCTGGGGGTCGATGACATCCGGATAGAACAGGTACAAAATACGGTCCTTCTGCTTTTGGGTCATGATCTGAGACCACAGAACGGGGAATGCCACGGCAACGCAGCCGCCACCTAACAAAAACCAGAAAAGACTGACACCGCCGGCAAAGACCATACCGATGAAAATGAACACGAAGATCAGAGAAACACCGGCATCTTTGGAAACCAGCATGTTTGTTCCTACGATCAAGATCAGATACCAAACCATATGGATCACAGAAGGGACTGCCGACAGCCGGTTTTGGTGGGATGCCATGACTGAGGCCATGATTAAGATGTAGAAGATCTTACAAATTTCCGCGGGCTGTATGTTAACGGGCAGAAAGGGGAATTCCAGCCAGCTTCGGTTACCGGTATCCAGGTCCGTACCGAAGGGGACCAGCAAAAGCAGCAAGCCGACGCTGAATAGGGAAAGCGCCAGCCGGTGCTCAGAAAAGAAGTCCGCGTCGATGGAGGATGTAATGGCATAGAGGATCACACCCAGCGCCACGGCGGCCAGCTGAACGATGACATAACGGGTAAATCCACGGTAGTTATTGGTGCTGGCGATGATGAGGCAGCCGAATGCCGAGGTGGCAAGACACATAGTCAAAAGCACCATGTCGCCCTTGCGGAAAAAGTATTTTAATTCCTGTAGAAAATCCCGCATTTGACGGCCTCCTTTCTGTTTCGTATTTTATCATCGATTGCAATAAAAGTAAAGGGAGAAATTGTGCTTAAAATGTGCAAACAAATATTTTCCACGAAAGGGTTTAACTCCCCGAAAATTGGAAATACTTAGCTACGGAGGTGCTTAAAAATGAGCAACAGAAAAAACACCGGCAGCTTCAGCGGCAAGGGCTACTACATAGCCCTGATCCTGTGTGCGGCTGCCATCGGGATCTCAGGCTATTTGTATTACCGAAATGCAAACGAACCCGACCCTCAGCTCCAGAATCCTACCGGGGATGTTGGAGTTTTGGACCCCACTAACGGCGATGTGCAGGTGATTGTCACCGAGCCAAATGGCGAAACGCCTACACCCGGGGCTACTGATCCGGTCAAAAAGCCCCTCAAGACGGGAAGACCCCTTGCAGGGGAAACCATTGCCGAATACGCCATGGACTGCCTTGTCTATAACGAGACCACAAGGGACTGGCGGGTCCACAACGGCATCGACATTGCCGCGGCAGCGGGCACCCAGGTGGCAGCTTCCGCTGACGGCACGGTATATACCGTGTATGAGGACGATACCATGGGTACTACCGTGGTGATCCGCCATGAAAATGGCTATGTCACCACCTATTCCAGTTTGGCGAAAGAGCTTTCCGTAAAGGTTGGGGATACGGTCAAATTGGGACAGGCCATTGGTACTGTGGGCAACACCGCTTTGATGGAAAGCGCCATCGGCGACCATCTGCATTTTAGCGTTACCTGCAATGACCAGCCCATGGACCCGGCAGAATTTTTTGCCCTGAGCTAAATACGCTTTCTTTTCTTTCCTCTTTGTCAGGGGCGGTCGGTGAAAACCGACCGCCCCGCTTTTATATAAGAGAAATGATCGTTTATCTTAGTAGGCACCACCGAGTATGTCATTCCGAGGGAGCGTCAGCGAGTCGAGGAATCTACGCATTTCGTTTACATTTGTATTAAAATCGGTGCCAAGATCCCTCGGCTCCGTTTCACTCCGCTCGGG
>JAZUNW010000029.1:0-23634 GCA_045604325.1 Faecousia sp.
CTGTCGCATCGACAATATAAGCCCCTCTACGGCTTTCAGATGTGTGTATTTTCGTTTCTCCATAACAATACCCCCTGTGTAGTTATTATCCTACACAGGGGGCCTTTTTGTCTATTGTCCAGTTTTACTGGTTCGGTGCAGTTGGGATGACTTTTTCTTTTCTGGCTCGTCGCACCGAAAAAGATATCAAGGTTGAAACTGGCCTACAAATTGGAATTTTGTTGTTTTTACTCTTTTAGCGAATGTAATAAATTATGCCGAACGATAACAAAGCCATTACAAAACAACCTAACCCAAAAAGGATTTTTGATTTTTTGTTTTCTTTCTTTAACTGCTTTATTGTAATATTTATGGCTTCAGCATTTATCAAAACAATCAGGAAGAAACCACCCTTTACATATACACTGCCATAATTTAATACAATCATTGCAAGCGTAATTATGGAAAGGAATATTGCACTTACCCCTCCAAGCAACGCCATTGACTCACCGTATTTTATTTTTTTATTCATCGTTTCAGTCATATTTGGATTCTCCTTTAACATGGAATCAAGAGAATAACCAAAATCATCACTAATTCGTACAAGTGTTAATAAATCAGGATAACTTTTCCCATTTTCCCAATTGGAAACGGTTTGTCGCGTTACATTATATTTTTTTGCAAAATCCTCTTGTGTCAGCTCGTTTTTTTCTCTTATCGTTTTTAGCGTTAAACCCAACTGCATTTTGAATACCTCCCAACAGTTCCATTTTATATGGTGAGTCTGAAAAAAACAAGCAATTACGCTTTTACATCACTAGTTTTGTCACGCAAATATTCTTTGCATCCCCTATTGTTTCCATTTTTAACTGCTGAATCTGTAAATATGTACCCCAACAAATTCTTATTTATCGAATTGATTATATCATATGATTGTCGCTTTTTCCACCCAATATTACTCTGACATATAGTTCAAGTCCTCCTCAAAGGTCGTTTTTGGGAAATGATATCTTTTTAATCATACTTTGAAAAATGGCATAACAAAACCCCGAAACCGCTGTGGTTTCGGGGTTTTCCGAACCGATATCTTTTTCGGTTCGCAATGTTGGTTGCGGAGGCAGGACTCGAACCTACGACCTCCGGGTTATGAGCCCGACGAGCTTCCAACTGCTCTACTCCGCGATATGGGCACTCTCAAGTGCTTATGTATTGTACCACGGGCAATCCCCTTTGTCAACCTTTATTTTCTGTCTCTTTCCGTCGAATGCATTGCAAATCCGCGTAAAATATGATATGCTCTTAGCAAAGCTTTCAGGAGTTGATCCCATGAACGAAAACTTAAACAAGGCTCGCCGCCTTTTGGAATCTGGCGGCCACACCTGCGTGCTCTGCAAAAGCGATACCGTATTTGCAGACAACCGCCGCGGCATCCGTCCACTGCTGACATTTTATCGCAGTGGCACAGACCTGCACGGCTTCAGTGCCGCAGACAAAGTGGTAGGCAAGGCAGCAGCGTTCTTGTACCTGCTCATGGGCGTAGAGGCGGTCTACGCGTCCGTCATCAGCACTCCCGCCAGGCAGGTTTTGGTCGGTGGTGGCATTGCCGTAAGCTGCGGCAGCGAAGTAACGGCCATCCAAGACCGTACCGGCACCGGATTTTGCCCTATGGAAACGGCAGTTTGGAATATAGATGACCCCCATACTGCCCTGACAGCCATAGAAGAAGCCCTTTCAAAACTATAGCATCTGCCCGGGGAGAATTCCCCGGGTTTTACTGTTCCCCCTCCAGCTGTTTTCGCAATTTTTGCAGCGCCCGCTTTTCAATGCGCGATACATAGCTACGGCTGATGCCGGTCCTGGCTGCCACCTCCCGCTGACGGTGAGGCTTGCCACCGCCAAGACCATATCGCAGTACGATGATCTGTTTTTCCTGTTCTGTCAGACATCCGTCTACCGCCCGCCGGACTTCTACGATCCGCTCCTGGGCGCTGATGGTCTCCAAAAGGTCTGCATCCTCGCTGACCACATCCATCAGCGACAGCGCAGCGCCGTCCGTTCCGGTTTCAATATAGTCGGAAAGAGACACATCCTGAGCACTTTTTCGCTGACTCCGAAAGTACATCAATATCTCATTTTCCACACAGCGAGCGGCATAGGTAGCCAGCCTTGCCCCCTTGGACACATCAAATGTGGTAATGCCCTTAATCAGCCCAATGGTGCCAATGGAGATCAGGTCCTCCTGGTCAGACACCTGTGTATAATACTTCTTCATGATATGCGCAACCAGTCGCAGGTTGCGTTCAATAAGCACATTTCGAGCTTCCAAGTCCCCGTTTGCCGAAAGTTCCAGATAGTGCTTCTCCTCTTGAGCAGTCAATGGACGTGGAAAGCTTCCGGTGGAAAGCTGCAGTGAGTACAGCAGGCCGCTCAGCATGAGCCATACAGCCGCCAGCATAGGCAACACCTCCAGCTCTACCCTATTCGCTACGGCTCGTCCTTATGCAACGAAAAAAGCGCTGACGCAAATGCGTCAGCGCTTTATCTTGATTAATCGTTTCCGTAGGAGCCATAGCCATAAGCTCTGCCATAGTAGCCGCTCTTATCTTTAAAGTCCACACGATTCAAGATAGCACCCAAAACCCTGGCTCCGGATTTCTCCAGCTGGTTTTTAACCCGGCGCTCCAACTTGTAACTATTGTTTGTGGCATCAATAACCATTAACACACCGTCCAGCTCCGGCGCAATGATGGCGCAGTCGACCACCTGCCCTACTGGCGCAGCATCAACAATAATATAGTCAAAGTTTTCCTTCAGCGCAGGAATCAGCTTTTTAAAACTTCTGCTGCCCAGCACCTCTGCGGCGTTGGGCACTCTGGCACCGGCAAACATAATGAACAGCCCGGGCACATCCGTTTGACACAATAACTCTCTTACAGTGGCCATTCCGGACAGATAGTGAGTCAAGCCCTGGACCTTTCCGTGAACACGCAACCGGTTTGCCAACACGCTCTTGCGCAGGTCGGCATCCATTAGAAGCACCCGCTTGCCCGCCTGGGCAAAGGATGCCGCCAGCTGGAAGGAGATCGTGGACTTTCCTTCTGCGGCACTGAAACTGGTCAACGCAAAAGCTTTGACTTCCTCTCCGCAGAACATCAGATTCGTTCTGAGGGTTTTCATTGCTTCCGCTGACTGGAAGTCTTTTGCAATATAGCGACTAACATTTACTTTTTCCACTTCAAGCTCCCTCCGTTCTTCAAACGGTCAATGGGCCGATCTGCACTCTTTCCTTCTGCAGACAGTTCACCGGAAACAGGAATGATGCCCAGTGTTCCCAGTCCGAGATACCGCTCTACATCTTCCTCCGTGCGGATGGCATCATCCAGCACAAAGATGACTGTAAGCACCGCAACGGCTGCTGCCAATCCGATAGCCGCCCACACCAGCGTGTTTCTTCCTACATTGGGAGACGAAGGCGCGCCGGGAACTTTTGCTTCATAGACCAGATTCACAGCATCTACATCCATGATATCCTTGATCTGGATCGCTGCCTCTTCGCGGACACTGTTGGCGATCTGCGCCGCACGCTGGGGATCTGTATCCGTAACACTGATCTGCAAAACACGGGTATTATCCTGGGCAGTGACACTGATCTTTCCTGACAGTGCCGCCGCAGACATCCGCAGGCCCAGCTTTTGAACGACCTTGTCCGTCACATTCTGGCCGGTAATCAGGATCGTATAGTCCTTAATCATGTAGTTAGCGATAGAGAAGTCTGACGATGACAGATTCTGCTCATTGGCCCGATTCAAAACGTATACCCGGGTAGAAGCCGTATACTCCGGAACCACAAAAAAGGCATTGATTACAAAGGATACCAGCGCAAACACTGCAGTAACCGCCAAAAGAATTGCGACTTTCTTTTTCAGATAATAAATCAATCCCAGCAGATCAATTTCAAATTCTTTTTGATTCTCCATTTGGGTCTCCTTCAAATTTCTTCGTTGTCTGCAACCAATCGCGCATTTTCGCTAAAAAGCGCCGCTGCATATTCCCTACCGTATTTTTTCGCTACCATTTGGAAGCACTGCCGCAAAAGTGGTGGCCGTTTGGTTGCATCGTGGGCATCTGTTGCAATAAAATGGACTTTTTGTTCCTTAAGCAGGCGCTTACAAAAAGCAGATACTGCCCGGCCATGGGCATTCATAACACTGTCGGCATTGAGCTGGACCAATGCGCCCATATCCAAAACTTCCTCGATCAGGGTCTTGTCCTGCAGGAAGATATCATACCGCTCTGCATGGGCAATAATAGGGATGTATCCACTGTTCAAAATCGCCAACACACCGGTAATGATTTGGGAACGCGGGGATGCACTGCGGAACTCCAGCAAACAGTACCTGCTACCGTTCAAGGGTAAAATCTGCCCGGCCAGCAACCGCTCCGGCGCTTCCTGTTCAAAGTAGATCTCGTTTCCCAAATACAGCTTAAGGTCCGGGAATTCCTGCTGCGCCATCTGGCTAAACATCAAAAACAGTTCCCGCAGCCATGCGGGGCCGTTGTGCTTATATTGTCCCCGGTAATGGGGTGTTAAAAACATGGCTCTGGTGCCGTTTTCATAAGCAAGGCGCAGCAACGCCATTGCCTCCGGCATATCCTGTGCGCCATCGTCAACACTCGGCAAAATATGGGTATGGAGATCCGAAAAGCCTTGCTCCGGTTCCATTCCATCAGCAGTGTTTTTCCCAAACAACGCCAAAACTCCCTTTTAACGTATTGTGGTAATCATACCACATTCCCGTTCCAAAAACAAGCAATGGGGACAAATTTTTTGTTTTTTTATCATCTTGCCAATTATTGAGATTTGCTTTGGCCCATTTTATATAGTATGTCCAATAACGGAAGCAAAAAACTCCGCAGGGTCAAACCCTGCGGAGCGGATATGTACAGTTTTACACTACACCCTGTGCCATCATGGCATCCACGACCTTCTGGAAGCCCGCAATGTTGGCACCGGCAACCAGATCGCCTTCCATGCCATATTCCTTTGCGGCATTGAAGGAGTTCCAATAGATGTTCTTCATGATCTGCTTCAGCTTGGCATCCACTTCTTCAGCGGTCCAGTTGTAGCGCATAGAGTTCTGGCTCATCTCAAGACCGGAAACGGCAACACCGCCGGCGTTGACTGCCTTGGAGGGAGCGACGATAACGCCATTCTTCTTCAGGTTCGCCATAGCATCGTTGGTGGTGGGCATGTTGGCCACTTCTACATAGTACTTAGTGCCGTTGGCAACGATCTGCTCGGCCTCAGCCATGCCGATCTCGTTCTGGGTAGCACAGGGCATCAGCACATCGGCCTTAACGCCCCAGGGCTTCTTGCCGGCATAGAAGGGAACACCGAACTTATCGGCATAATCCTGCACCTTGTCACGGCCGGAAGCACGCATCTCCAACATGTAAGCGATCTTCTCGGGAGTGTTGATGCCGTCCTCATCATAGACATAGCCGTCAGGACCGGAGATCGTAACTACCTTACCGCCCAGTTCGGTAACCTTCTGAACAGTACCCCATGCCACATTGCCAAAGCCGGAGACCGCAAAGGTCTTGCCCTGGATGGTATCGCCGAAGGACTTGAGCATCTCATCGACATAGTAAGTAGCGCCGAAGCCGGTAGCCTCAGGGCGGATAAGGGAGCCGCCGTAGGACATGCCCTTACCGGTGAGCACGCCTTCGTAACGGCCGGTAAGCCGCTTGTACTGGCCGAACAGGTAACCGACCTCACGGGCACCCACGCCGATGTCACCGGCGGGAACGTCAATATCAGCACCCACATACTTATAAAGCTCATCCATGAAAGCCTGGCAGAAACGCATGACCTCACGGTCGGACTTGCCTCTGGGATCAAAGTCAGAGCCGCCCTTTGCACCGCCCATAGGCAGGCTGGTCAGGGAGTTCTTAAAGGTCTGCTCGAAGCCAAGGAACTTCATGATGGACATGTTGACACTGGGATGGAAACGCAGACCTCCCTTGTAAGGACCGATGGCGCCGTTAAACTGAACACGGTAGCCATAGTTGACCTGCGCCTGACCCTCATCGTCCACCCAGGAAACACGGAACTGAATGGCGCGGTCGGGCGCAGTCATGCGCTCTAAGATGGCGTTGCGGCGGTAAGCCTCTTCATTGCGGTCAATTACAGGGCGCAGGGAGTCCAGCACTTCTTCCACGGTCTGGTGGAACTCAGGCTGGGCAGGATTTTGCTCCTTTACGCGCTGCAGGATCTCGTCGACATAATTCATGGAAATACACCCCTTTCAAGAATGAACCTATTTTACCAAATGCTTCCGGAAATTGCAATAGCATTTTGCAATTTTGGCTTGTCTTTCCTGCAGTTTTGAGCAATATGCCACAAAATAAGCGCTGGGAACGGCATAAAATTGCCATTCCCAGCGTCTCTTTCATGCAATTTTATTATTTTCCAGCAATGGAAAGCCCTTCCACCAGCACACTGGGCGCACCAAAGGCGGTCATCCCCATGGCCATGGGCAGTTCACAGTTGTCCGCCACGCAGGTAATGTTCTTCAGAAGCTCATAGAAATTGCCCGCCACGGTAAAAGACTTCACCGGCACGGTCTTGACACCGTTTTCGATCATAAAGCCGGCACTTTGCAGCGAGAAGTCACCGGAGACGGGATTGGCACCGGCATGCAGGCCACTCAAAGAGTTGATATACACACCGTTTCCTGCCTTGCGCAGCAGCTCTTCCTCGCTCACAGCACCGCCCTTAAGGAACATGGTAAAGGGACGGATGCCCACATCAGCAGTATAACTTGCCTTGGATGCGTTGCCGGTGGTTTTTTTGCCTGCCAGCGCCGCTGTTTTAAGGTTATACAGCAATGTGCTCAGCTTGCCGTTTTCCACGATCATCTTGCGATGGGTGGGACTGCCCTCAGCGTCAAAGTTGATGGGCATGGGGTTTTCCTTGTGGAAAGGATCGTCCACGATGGTAACGACCGGAGAAGCGATCATTTCCCCTTCCTTTCCTGCCAGCTTGGAAAGACCCTTTTGTGCCACTTCGGAAGAGAAAACAGAGCTATAGACCTGCAGCAGGTCTGCCATAGCCTCGGGATTAAACACCACATTGTAACGGCCGGTGGGAGCAGGATCGCCGCCCAGCTTCCGCAGGGCCTCCCGGGCTGCCTTATCAGCCAGCACCTTGCGGTCCAAGGTATCCAGCTTGCCCAGCTTGATCTGGTAATCGTTGGCCATTTCCTTACCATCGGAAACAACAGCCGCCACCACAAGGCCCGCCACCGTATTGGTGTAATGCAGGTCAAGGCCCTTGGAATTATAGATGGCAAATTCACTGCGCTCGGAAATACCCTGTGTAGAGCTGCCGTCGATGACTGCCTTATCGGCAGCATATATCTTCTCTTGCGTGTCAAGAACGGCAGCGATCAACTCTTCCGTGGTAGGAAGTGCATAGGCATCCACTTCCAAAGGCTCATATTCCTGACTGCCCTCGCCCAAAAAGACAGGATCGTCATTTTCAAGGGTCTTGGCATTGTCCATAGCTTTTGCCACAAGGGAAACCGCCTGCTCTTCATTTAGGGCTTCTGTGGATGCATAGCCCATCTTACCATCCACGATGCACCGAAGGCACACGCCGCCTTCATTGGAGGCTGTGAACTGGTTCGTTTCGTGCAGATAGGCGCTGACAGAGGTGCTCTCCGCCACCTGATAGTAAAGCTCATACTCGGTAATGCCCGCAGCCTCTGCTGCGCAGATGACCGCTTGCTTAAAAGAATCGAAATTCATGCTGCTTTCCTCCTTATCTGCCGCCGACGGTGATGCTTGACACACGGATCAGCGCCTGACCCACATTGGTAGGCACGCTGCCGCTGGAAGAGCCACACATACCCTGGCCCATGTCAAGGTCTGTGCCCACCATGTCGATGTTCTGAATGATCTCGCTGCCCTTGCCCACAAGGCTTGCACCGCGGACGGGCTCGCAAATTTTGCCGTTACGGACGATATAGCCCTCGTTGACCGCAAAGTTAAACTCACCGGTGACGGGGTTGACACTGCCTCCGCCCATCTCCTTGGCATAGAGGCCATACTCCATGGATGCGATAATGTCCTCGTTCTTATCGGTACCGGGGGCAATGTAGGTGTTGGTCATGCGGCTGGTGGGGGTGTAGGCATAGCTCTGGCGGCGGGCATTGCCGGTAGAGGGCATGCCCATGCGGCGGCCGTTAAACTTATCCACCATGTAGGATTTCAGCACGCCGTTTTCTATGAGAACATTTTTCTGTGCTGGCGTGCCCTCGTCATCGATATTGATAGAGCCCCAGGCATTGGGGATGGTGCCGTCATCGATGGCGGTGACCTTTTCGCTGGCGATCTTCTGCCCCAATTTGCCGGCAAACTGGGATCTGCCGTAGGCAACAGAAGATGCCTCCAGAGAGTGGCCGCAGGCCTCGTGGAAGATAACACCGCCGAAGCCGTTATCGATGGCGACGCTCATAACACCGGCAGGACAGTAGCCCGCACCGGCCATGGTGACCGCCTGCTTGGCTGCGTGGATGCCCACATTCTTAGGGGCAACAATGTCAAACATTTCAAGGCCCATGCGGCGACCGGGGTTGCAGGAGCCGGTTTGGGTCTCGCCGTTCTTTTCCGCCACAGCGCTAATCATAATGCGGGTGCGGATCTGACGATCCTGGGTGTAAAGCCCCTCGGAATTGGCGATGAGGATGTTGTGATCCACATCCAGCAGATTGCCGCTTACCTGGGTGATGGACGCATCGTAGTCCTTGGCTGCAAAATAGCCCTCCTTGAGGATCTCCACCTTCCGGGCATTGGGTGCGGAAGAGGGCACGATCTGCACCGGATGGATATCGCCAAAAATGCGCTCCCGCAGCACAATGTCGATCTCGGCAGTGCCCTGACCCATGGCTTCTGCCGCTTTTTCCGCACAACGCAGTAGACCGCTTTCCGTGGTATCCACCGTGTTGGCCATGACGCTGCGCAGGCCCTTGTAGACCCGCACGGCAGCACCGGCGATCACGGCATCCTTAATGGATTCGACACGGCTGGCGATCATGTTGATATTGTGATTTGTGGTGTTTTCCGCAAAAATCTCCGCGTAATCCGCACCGGTGGATACTGCCCGGCTTAGAACCCGCTGACAAATATCTCTTGAAATCATAAAATAAGCTCCTTTTGAATGATTGTGTCCTCATTTTAGCACAACTGCTGCGTTGTTGCAATGCTCCCCTTTACTTTTTGGCAGAAATAAGCTATGATAAAAAAAACGCCGCAAAGGAGCGATTTTCATGGATCAGCGGAAACTGAAAAAGATCCTTTATTACAGTCTGCTTGCCTTGTGTCTGGCCGTTTTCATCGGCAGTGCCATCTATGTTGCTAACTATTACATAAGCGGCGCTCAGGCAGACAGCGACTGGGATGATCTTACAAATATCAAGAATAACGCCACCACCGCACCCACTGACCCCACAGGTCCCGCCCCCACGGAGACGCCCACGGGGCCCGTAGAAACCGGCCCCACCGAGCCCACCATCCTGCCGGAGTATCAGGAGCTTTACGCCATGAATGACGATCTTGTAGGCTGGATCAACATTCCGGACACCAAGGTCAACTACCCCGTCATGCAGACCCCTGACGAGCCCAACTACTATTTGGACAGAAACTTTAACAAAGAAAAAAGCCGGTTGGGCGCTATTTATGTGCGGGAAGTTTGCGATGTGTTTAAGCCCTCTGACAATGTGGTCATCTACGGCCACTACATCTCCAGCGGCGCGTCCATGTTTGTAAATTTGCACAAATACACCAAAAAGAGTTTCTGGGAGACCCACCAGACCTTTACCTTTGATACCCTCTACGAGCACCACACATACCAGATCATAGCCGCATTTAAGACCACCGCCAATGCAGGCGACGGTTTCCCCTACCACCGTTTTAACGAAGCAAAGAACAAGGAAGAATTCGACGAATTTATCAAGACCGTCAAAGAGCTGGACTTCTATGAAACCGGCGTTACAGCCGAATACGGCGACAAGCTGGTGACTCTGTCTACCTGTGAATACACCTTGGACAACGGCCGTCTCGTTGTGGTCGCCAAGCGAATCTCATAACGAAAAGCAAGCGCACAAAAGCGCTTGCTTTTTTGCAAATTTCATCCCCCAGGGGGGCTTACATAAGGTTTTTTGCTGCGGTATAATAGCCCCATACAGAAAAGGAGGAAGCCCGTATGCAAATGTCCTATGTTAAAAAAATGGTCTTTACCGCCGCCTGTGCAGCCCTCTGCCTGGTTCTGCCAATGGCGTTTCACACCGTGCCCAACGCAGGCTCTATTTTCCTGCCCATGCACATTCCCGTGCTGCTGTGCGGCCTTGTCTGCGGCTGGCCCTACGGTCTTGTTTGCGGTCTTGTTGGCCCTGCCATCTCCAGCCTTACCGGTATGCCCCCCATAGCCATGCTGCCCAGCATGATGGTAGAGTGTGCCGCCTACGGCGCAATTACCGGTTTGATGATGAAGTTCATCCGCACCAAAAGCACCACCGCTGACCTTTATATCAGCATGGTCACTGCGATGGCCTTGGGCCGCGTCATCGCCGGTCTTGTCAAAGCGCTGATCCTTGCCCCCGGCACTCCCGCCTTTGCATGGGTCACCACCAGCTTGGTCACCGGCATTCCCGGCATCATTATTCAGCTCATCGTCATGCCCGCAGTTGTTTTTGCATTAACGAAAGCACGGCTGATCCCCGTGCGTTATCCCAAGGAAGAGGTAGCATGAACAAGCAGGATATTATCGCATTTTTTGACCGTCTTGCCCCCCGGTGGGATGCGGATATGATCCGCCACGACGATATCATCGCCACCATTTTGGACAATGCCGGTGTTTGTGCCGGAAAAGCTGTTTTGGATGTAGCCTGCGGCACCGGCGTACTGTTCCCCGACTACTTAAGCCGAAAGGTAAGCGCTTTGACTGCCATCGATATCTCTCCGGAAATGGCGAAGATCGCCGCGGAAAAATGCCCGGAAGCAAATGTGATCTGCGGTGATGTGGAAGCTGTAGATTTTAGCAAAACCTTTGACTGCATCGTAGTCTACAACGCATTCCCTCATTTCCCCGAGCCGGAAAAGCTGATCGCCACCCTTTCAGGATTATTGACACCCGGGGGCACGCTGACGGTGGCCCACGGCATGAGCCGTGCCGCCATTGACCACCATCATGAAGGGGCTGCCAGCAAGGTATCCAAAGGTCTCATGCACGAAGATGACCTTGCCGCAATCTTTTCCAAGCACCTGACCGTCACCACCAAGATCTCCAACGAGAGAATGTACCAAGTGGCCGGCAGAAAGTAAACAAAAAGCAGTGCTCGAAAGAGCACTGCTTTTATTTTTAGGGTCTGCCCGGACCGCCGCCGGGACCTCCGGGACCACCCGGTCCACCGGGTCCACCGTGACCGTTGCCGTAGATAAGGGTTTCCAGTGTAAACTCAGCTGTTGCATCCCCTGCGCAGACCGTGTAGGTCTGACCCTGGACCATGCCGGGTGCGCTTATGAGGATGGACTGGAAGGTTTTTTGGCTTACATAGCTTGCCAGCACCATACCGGTGCTATCCTTAACAGAAACCTCCGTTACTGCAGGTGCCGCGCTGTTGAGGGCACACAAAATTGCGCCTTGGGTGGATTCTTCACCGAAATTCATGGCCATACCGGCAGAGCCCAGGGCAATGAACGTTCCGCCGGTGATCTTTGCCTTGCCGGCATAATCCAAAGGTCCGTTGCCGGAATTGGTGGGCCCATCCAAATATACCACGCCACCGCCGACGATCAGATCGCCGTTGGAATCCATGCCGTCGCCGCCGGCATTCAGGGTAACCGCACCGCCGTAAATGGCAATAAAACCGTCTGTGGCCTTGTCAAAGCCACCGCCAAAAGGACCGCCAAAGCCGGATCCATCGTTGCCGCCGCCGGCATTCATGCCGTCATCGGAAGAAACCAGCTTGATATCGCCGCCGTAAAGGGTAATGTCCTTGCCCTCCAGGCCTTCATAGCTCTTGGTGATGTGGATATTGCCGTCAATCACGATCAGGCTTGCGTCAGCATGGAATGCATCGTCGCCGGTAGCAACGTCCATTACACCGCCGCTGAGGGTCAATCCGGCATTGCTGTGGATGGCATCATCCTCAGCATCAATGTTAAAAGTACCGCCGGTAATCACAATGCCTGCCGCCTTGAGGCCCTTGATGGATTCTTCCGTGGTGGTTTGATTGTTAGCGTCACTGCCTGCACCGGTGCGGATCGTAAGATTACCGCCGGTGATCTGCAGATCCTTAGAGGCATCCACGCCGTCGTTTCCGGCTGTGATAGCAAAAGAGCCCCCGTAGATATATACATATCCCTTGGTGTTATCGGTGTCATGCTTGGAGCGCAGGCCGTCTGTGCCGCTTTCTACCATAAAATTGCCATTTTCAATACACACACTGTCCTTGCCGCTGATGCCCTGCTTAGCCGCGGTCACGGTAAAGCTGCCGCCGGTGAACTTCAGATCGTCCTTGCAGACGATACCGTGGCCCTTTTCGCTGCTGACACTCAGCGCACCGCTGCCGTTAAAGGTGGTATCTGCTTTGGTAAATACCGCACCGTCGACACCATCGGCAGAGAGCTTTGTGAATTCACCCTTGGATGCCAGGGTGTTCTCAGTGCCCTCTTCCAGGGTTACAAACACCTTATCGCCTTGAATAACATACAGCGCAGCGCTGCCCTTGCAGGTTACAGATGCATTTTGAAGCACGATGTGCACCTTCTGCTGCTTGTTAACATCCACACGGATTTGACCGTTGGACAACGTGCCGGTGAATACATAAGTGCCCTCGGCTGTAATAGTGACGGTGCTGCTCTTTACGGTAACGCCGCTGCCATTTACCTTGCTGCCGCTGTCGGACAGGGTAACGGTAGTGGCATTATCATAGCTTGCATCCCGATCCCGATCAGAAAACACCTCATCGGCACTGACGGTGAGCACTTCGGGTGCTTCCGGCAGAGGCTCCTGGGGCTTGGGGTTTGCTCCTTGGGTGGGTACTTGTGTGCCGTTAGGCGTATCCTGCTGAGTGCAGGCAGCGCAGCCAAGGCACATGGCCAAAATCAAAAGAATTGCGATCTGTTTGCGAAACATAGATTCCTCCGTTTTTACAGGTCGCGGCTGTCCAGCCCCTGAACAGAAAGGCTGATCTCCAAATTGCCGTTGCGGCAACGCAGATCGTCGATCATGGCCTTTTCTGTTCCGGCCTGCTTCAGCACGATATCATAGGTCAGCTTGTTGAGACTGCCAAGGTTGGTGGTCTTGACGGAAGTCATCACCGCTTCCGCGGTGTACTTTTCCAGTATATCCGTAAAGACATCTCCGTAATCCAGATCTTCCGGCAGCGTGATGCGCAGAACACGACGCAGCGCCGCATTCTTTCTGCCGCCGAAATTCACAGCCGTCAGCACAAGGCTCACCACACACACAATAGCAGTAAACAGCGCTGCAAGGCCGGGATAGCCCATGCCGCAGGCAAGGCCTGCGGCCATTGCCATGAAGATGGCGCAGATCTCACGGGCAGTACCGGGCACACTGCGGAAACGAACCAAAGAGAAAGTGCCTGCCACCGCAACACCGGCGCCTAAATTACCGCCAACCATCATAATAACCACACTGACGATGGCAGGAAGCAAGGCCACGGTAGCCACAAAGCTGCGGGTGCAGGGTGTACGGAAGGTGTACACCAGCGCCATAACCACGCCCAGCACCAGCGCTACGCCTACGCAGACCAAAAAGTTTCCAACGGTGATACCATTGCCGGAACTGAATAAATTGGAAAATGCAATGTCAAGCATAACTGAATCCTCTGCTTTCTGTTTTTTCTTCTTTCAAAAGCCGCAGATGCGCGGTACCGTATTTGGAAAAGGAGGTTTGCCGGATCTCAAATTCGCTTAAAAGCCCTGCCAGCCACAAAGGCATGGCGGTTGCGGTCTTGATCTCCAGCAGCGACTGTCCTGACGGCAAAAGCTGCTCACCGCCTGGCTCGGAAACCAAAGTGAGGTTATGGGTGCGGTAGCAAATATTCCAGTCAATGGTCACCCGCAGGCTGTTATCCGCACTGTGCCAGGCCTGCCGGTCGTAGCTTAAGTAGAGGGCAGGCTGCAGACCGCCGTAAAAGTCCTTGAAATAGTCGATCTCACGGCCAATCTGACCGGCATCCAGCCGGGCAGCGGGGTCTGCTATGTAGGCTGTCGCCTGATGCTCCGCAAGCGCTACGCGGCGCTTATAGACGATGCCTTTGTACTTCTTCTTCATTTCCAGGAAAACTTCGTCTTCCGGGGTTATCACGCCATAGCCCCTTAGACGCAGCTTTTCCTTATATACAGGCTTTTCCAGCGATCGGCGGATTAGCCTGCGGTCAGCGGTATCGTAATAAACATTCCGTACCGCGCTGCGGGCATACTTATCCGGCTCCATGTACGCACGCATGGCCTCCTCGATGGCCTGCCGCTGCTTTTCGTCCAACAAGTATTTCTGTTCCCGCCGCCGGAAAACATAGTCGTTCATTCGTGGCCCTCCCGGGTCTTTCTTGTGGCATTATAATCCAGAATTCTAAAAGTAATTTGAAAATTTGCCAAATAATTTGTGAATACTCGAAAATCTGCAAATCCGTCTGTTTTTCCTGCAGTGCTATGGGAAAAGGCAGACATTTTTACTTCACCAGGTGCTCCACCGAAAGGATCACCACACCCAGAATCACCAAAATGATGCCTGTAGCCCGGTTGAGGGTCTTGGGGGTGGCCTTGTTGGCAAACCGGGCGCCGATCCGGGCCCACAAAAGGGTGGAAAGTATGCAGTATGCAAGCGCCAGCCAGTCCGGTGCGCCGCCGATGGCAAAGTGGCTCAAAGAGCCTGTCAGTGCCGTAAAGGTCATGATGAACACGCTGGTACCTACCGCAGTCTTCAGTTCGTAACCCAGTACCATAGTCAGAATCATCAGCATCATCATACCGCCGCCGGCACCGATGAAGCCGCAGATAAAGCCGATCATTGTGCCGCAGAGGATGGACTGGACGACACGCTTCTTTGCGCTGACCTGTCCCATGGCCTCTTTGGTGGTCATAACAGGCTTGACGATGAACTTTACGCCCAGGATCATGGTCATAAAAACGGAAGCGCCGCCCATGGTATTGCTGTCTACCAAACTGGATACCCAGCTGCCTACCATAGTAAAAACCAGCACCGTTATCATCATGATAAGACCGTTTTTGATATCCAGATTTTTGTTCTTACCGTAGGTCCAGGCGCTGACTGCCGACGCCAAAACATCGGATGCCAGAGCAATGCCCACTGCGTCATAAGGCTCCATACCAAGAAATGTCACCAGCATGGGGGTGATAACTGCTGCGGCACTCATACCGGCAAAGCCGGTGCCGAGGCCCGCGCCAATACCTGCCACAAAACAGACGATAAATTTGATAAAATGCTCCATGAATAACCTCTTACATATTTGCCTTGATGGTAGAGATCAGAATGTCCCCGGCCACTACACGATCTTCGGGGGCAAAGCCCTCTTCAAAATTGTCAGAATACAGAATTTGCGCGTTGGGGGGGAATTCGTCGTCACCCTCCCACACCAGGATCTGCATCTGATAGTCACCAATCAAATTGAACAGGAAACCTGCGTCGCCGTGATTAACAGCAACTGCGCCCATTTTCCCGCAGGCAGCCTTGAATGCCGCCACCCGCGTGCCAAAAGCAAAGGCAGCCCGGGTCAGGACACGGCCGGTATAGGGCTTGATGTACAGCTCACCCCAGGGCATCTCCCGGAACGTCTTCCACGCGCCTTGCCATGCTGCCTGCTTTCCCTCCAGCAAGAAACGGAGCAGGAAAGTCTGGGTGGGCAAAGGCGGCAGCTTGCCGCCGTCCATTACACGGATAGCATATTCCGGGTGAGAAATGGCGAAATCTCTGCCGAGTAGGTTTACATAAAACTCTTTTCCATCCCATTTCACGCCGGTCCGCGCCGCAGCCTCTTCCGGCTGCAGCTGCCGAAACAGACCCTCATAGTAGGAAAAAGGTACTTCTTCTTTGTTGTTTTCGATCTGCATATCAATTCTCCTGAATAGAGCTGGGGAACAGGCGGCTATCGGTATGGGGAATAAAGCACGCCGCCACAAAGGAATCCATATAGCCGGGGTAGGTGGAAAGCTCCAGATAGGTCATATTCGCCCCTACCTCGTGGCACTTGAGGTTCGCCTCATCGCTAATGACCATGGCATAAGCGCCGGTAAGGCTGGAATTGCCGATGTAATGATACTTGCTGAGGTCCACATCCGGCAGCATGCCAATGTTCACGGCATTTTTCATGTTGATGCCGCTGCCGATACCGCCGGCAACCACCACACGGTCGATGCAGTCAGGGGTCATGTCCACACTCTGCAGCAGTGTGTCGATACCGGAATAAATAGCGCCCTTGGCGCGGATAAAGTTGTCGATATCCACCTCATTGATGGCCACTTCCCTGCCGGTCTCGCTTTCTTCTGCTGTTGCCAGCACATAGCGGCCCATGCCATGCTGATCCCGCTTGACCCGGTCACCTTCCCGGATAAAGAGGCCCTTTGCATTGATAATACCGCAGCGGTAAAGCTCAGAAATGATGTCGATAATGCCGCTGCCGCAAATGCCGACGCATTTTTGACCGGCGTCGCCGACGATGGTGAGGGCAGGCTCCATGGTATCCTTGTCGATGGTCACGGCTTCCACCGCACCGTCGGTTGCACGCATACCGCAGGAGATATCGCCGCCCTCAAAGGCAGGACCTGCAGAGCAAGCGCAGCTCATAAGGAAATCCCGGTTGCCAAAGACGATCTCGCCGTTGGTGCCAAGGTCGATAAACAGGGTCATCTCGTCCATATCCCACATCATGGTGGCCAGTGTGCCGGCAGTGATGTCGCCGCCCACATAAGAGCCGATGTTGGGTGCAATGATGACGGGTGCAAGGGGGTTGGCAGGCAGATGCAGATCACCCGCCAGCAGGCCCTCCCAACCGAAGAAGCTGGGGATATAGGGGTCCATGCGCACAGGATCGGCATCCACACCGACGAGCAGGTGGTTCATGGTGGTATTTGCGCCGATGGACAGACGCAGAATGCTTCTTGCGTTGATACCGGCAGTTTTGCACAGATTGGCAATGATGGGGGTCAGGGTCTCCTTAACGATGGCGTCCTGCAGCTTTTTCTTGCCGCCGGGACGGGAAGCTTCGATAATGCGATTGATAACATCCGCACCGTAACGGATCTGGCCGTTACCGGAAGAGCCCTTTGCCAGGATCTTGCCGCTTGTAAGGTCTACCAGCACCATGGAAACGGTAGTCGTGCCGATATCGATGGCGCAGCCGACGATGGCGGTATCTTCAGCACCGCAAACTTCCATGCACAGGAAGGTATCCCCCTGCACTTCGCCCTTGACGCACACGGTAAAACCCTGTTCCCGCAAAGTGCTTGCAAGCTTTGCCATGACGGCATAGGGAATTTTTATTTTGGTTGCACCCAAGGCTTCCTGCAGCGCCCAAGTTAAACGCTCATTGTCGGGCATGGTGTCGTCTTCCGAAGGCTCTGCCATGGTGACAGTGACTGCACGGAAGTTATTTTCAAAAGTGATGCCGCTTTCCTTTAAAGCATTCTGGCAATTATCAAAGATTGCCACTTCCTCGGGAGAAGAAAGGTCAGCGGTCTTCATCCGGCTCTGATAAGCGCTGGCGATATCCGGCACAAAAACTGTGCAGTCGCCCATGACTTTGCTGTTGCAGCTAAGTCGCCAGCCGGCATTATATTCCTCGTCGGAGATATGGCGGGAGGGAATGGACTCCACCTCGCCCTCAATCAGCTTGACGCGGCACTTGCCGCAGGAGCCGTTGCCGGAGCAAGGGGCATCGATGGCCACATTGGCACGGCGTGCCAGCTCCAGCAGATTATCTCCGGCGTTACATTCGATACTAACGGGGCTTCCGCCCTCGATTTGGAAGGTTACTTTCATCTGGGAAGTTCCTTTCAGTCTTGCTTTGTAGGGGCGGGGTCTCCCCGCCCAATAATTGTGGGACGGGAAACCCGTCCCCTCTCTTATGCCAACAGCACCCTTTACCATTGCCAGTTGGCCGGATTAACCTGAGGACATTTGCTGCGGAGAAACGCCATAAGCTCTTCTGCGCTACTCTTTTGGAAACCGTCAATGCTGAGCGCACCGCTACAGCTTTTCTCATCCGTTTGTATAACGATACATACCTTCAGCCGCACCACAGCTGTTATTCTTTCATAGGGAAAAGAATTCCACGAATCAATATCCGACACTTCATAATGGTCGTCAAAAAAACGATAGAAAACCGGCTGTTCGACCTGGTTGTAAGCAGCCAGTTTCTGCTTATGTGTTTTTCTTGCCTGCCACCAGGGGTGGATCAAATACCAAATAAAACCACCTGCGTAAACCGCTGCGGCAATCACATAGAGCAACTTTTCCATCAGTAGTCCAAACACAAGAAAAGCCACAGCAGCGATACCACATATCAATCGGCGGCGCAGGAGGCCTTTGCGGTTCATATGGCATATCACCTCACGCAAGAGCTCCGGGGTTTCCAGGGTGGTATTCTCAATATAAGCATCCATAGCAAGTCCCCTTTTTCGATTCAGAAGGATGGTCTGTATTGCGTTTGGTAGTGGGAGGGGCATTGCCCCTCCCAATCAGAAATTACATCAAAGGCTCCAGGCCCAGGACAGGATGACCCTTCTCGGTCAGCCAGTTGAAGAGGTCCTCGCACTCGGTGGTAACGGTTTCGTCAGCCACCATATCCACGAAGTTTTCAATGCCGTACAGCGCCTTGGCAGTGGCATTCAGCCGCTCGCCGATGTCGTCCTTCAGTTCCTTGGGCATCCAAACGATTCTCTGAATGCCGCCCTCAGCGCTGACGAACTTCTTGGAGGCGATGAAGTGACGGCCGTGACCCATATAACCGGGGGTCTGAACACCGCCGCCGGTGCAGCTTGCCAGTTCGCCGAAGGTCATGCCGGCAGGGGTCATGCTCTTATTCTCGCGGTTGACAACGATGACACCGTTAGACATAGGCTCGATGCCGCAGATGCATTCGAAGCAGCCGCAGGAGGTCAAAGTCGGAGGCCAAGCGGTCTTAGGAAGACAAGCAACTATTGCAACTCCTTGGCTCACAGAACGACATGGCTACGATCCGACTTCAGGGGTCATGCCCTTATACTCGCGGTTGACAACGATGACACCGTTAGACATAGGCTCGATGCCGCAGATGCATTCGAAGCAGCCGCAGGAGGTCATGGGGTCTTCCAGAATGGAGTACAGGGTAACATTCTCAACAGCGCCGTGGGTAGCCTCGGTGACCATGCGGTTGACTTCCTCATAACGGCCGGTACGCTCGTCGATCAGGCCCTTCTTGAAGATGGGCTGGCAAGGACCGTTGGGGTCAAGCTCGTTGGTAGCCTTGGCATCCAGCCAGGAAACTGCGCCGCACAGACCCACACGCTCGGGGGTGACCACGCAGCAGTGGGCAGGAGCAAAGGACTGGCAGAGGATGCAGGTATAATAGCGGTCAACGGACTCATCGGTCATAGATGCCAGACGGTCGTCGCGCTGTGCGTAACGGGGCATAGCCACCTCGTCACGGAATTTGGCAGCTTCAGCGGGGTCGGTGATGATGGTGACCTGGCACTTGTCAACAACAGCGTCAAACTCATTCATAATCATCACATAAAGAACTTCTGCGAAGTCCTTCAGACGGATACCGGCCTCGAAAGCGGCATTGCTGACGCGGACACGGACCTGATTGCGCTGACCGGTGTGCATAACGCCTTCCATGTAGTTGAACCATGCATGGAACTTACGCTCGATGACGGACTCGAAGTCCACCTGCATCTTCTTACCGGCGACCTCAACAAAGGTGACCAGAGGCAGCTCCTTCTCGGCGTCCAGATCGGGGCCGATGACGGTGATCTTGTGATCCTCGACTTCACTAAGCTCCTTCATCATCACAAGCTCGGCCGTGGCATTCTTAGAAGACCACATTTCGTTGTGCATATCTGCCTTACGGATGATCTCGCCCTCAAATGCAGCTGCAAATGCCACGGGGATAGGCAGCTCGGTGACCTTGATCTTGATGCCCCGCAGCTCCAGAGACTTCTTAACGGTCTCATTGTGATCGCAAACGCTCTCCAGAGCGCCGGGAACCTGATTTTCACCCAGGTCGATGTCCACCACAACGGGGAAGCCCAGTGCGATAGCACCTGCGCCGGCGGAAACCACAACAGCATCAATTGCGCCAAAGGTGTTGACGAATGCAGGCACGCGCTCCTTGGTGTAGGTCAGCAGGCCGCCAAGATCGCCGGGCTGCACATTGCCGAAGATCAGCGCTGCACGGACAGCAACGGTAACAACATGGATAACGCTCGTTACATCATGGCCCAGAGGGATGACACGGAACTCAAGGCCCATCTTCACGCCGCCCTCGGCACACTGCTCGATAACGTCGCCCACCATGAAGGTCATGATGCCCTTGGACTGGTAGTCCTTGACTACCTTTACAACATCGGCGGGATTTTCAGCCTTGCCCAGCACAACGGCAACACCGGGGATATCGCCGGTAACCAGGGGCACGCCCAGGGAGCGGATGATGGGATCGGGCACAAAGCCGATGCCGCTTTCATTTGCGTAAGGATCGCCGCCCTCAACGTACTTAAGGCCCTCGATGATCTCAGCGCCAACAGCGGTGGCAAGACCGGCATTTAAGGCCTGACCCAGGTCCTCCTGGTTGGTGATGAGGCTCTTGAGCACGCCCACGCAGGCAGGCAGGTCGCCCAGAGTCTTGACCTTTACGCCGGTAGCGGCATAAATGGTGGGGAAACAATAGGCGGTGTCGGGGAATGCGACTTCCTTCTCGGCACCGTACTTGGCAATGGCATCTTTCACAGCGCCCTCTACAAGGCCCGCAACCGCATTGCTGCCGCCATAGATCAGATCCGTTAAAACACTCATGATTGATTCCTCCCATTATGTAATTCCAGAATTTATATAAAGCCAAATGGCTGAATATACGAATTTCAATGGCTTCTCCTTGAGGAGAAGCTGTCAAAAATCTATGATTTTTGACTGATGAGGTGTTCCAGTATATCCTGGCACACTGCATCGAATTTTTCATTTACATCAGCATTGGAATAGCGAAGGATCGTCAGCCCCTGCGCTTGCAGATAAGCATCTCGTACCCTATCCGCTGCCGCTCCTGCACCTTCAAAATGCTGCGGCCCGTCCAATTCGATGACCAGTTTTACCTTATGACAGTAAAAATCTACAATATAGCTTCCAATCACATACTGTCGGTGAAACCGAGGCTGGCACTTGCGCAGAAAATTATACCAAAGAAGTGCCGCTTCTTTCGTTTGATTTTTCCGTAATTTCCGAGCAAAGGGCGTAAGTTTATTTGCTCTATCAGTCATAGAATGCACCCCTTATACCTTCTCCTGGGAGAAGGTGGCACGGCAACAGCCGTGACGGATGTGGGAAAAGACTACAGCTTTGCTGCGCGTAATTTCCTCGCATACCACCCCCGCCAGCTTCGCTGACACCCCCTCCCCGGGAGGGGGCATTGCTAAAAAGCAAGTATCCGGGAGGGAGGTGGCTCCCTCCCGGATTTTATTACGGGAAATTAGTCGAGGTAGCTGTCGGAGTACAGCACGTGGTTCTTGAAGATGTCGCAGGACTTGATGGTCTCCATCAGCCGCAGGTCGTTGGGGTTAACGATAGCAGAGGTCAGACCCTGCATCATGCACATTGCAACCAGAGCAGAGTCCATGATGGGACGGACGTGCTTGGGTGCACCGTTGGAGTTATTGGACAGACCGCCGGTGGACTTCAGACCCTTTTCGGAGAACATCTTGATAGCCTCCAGAACTTCCATCTGCTTATCCTGCATGCCCTTAACAACCAGGAACAGGGGGTCGAACCACAGGTCGGTAGCTTCCATACCCAGGCTTAAGCCACGCTCCAGCATGTTGTCACAGTGGACCATACGCTCTTCGTTGTCCTTTGCGATACCGTCAGCGGAGCAAAGTGCGATACAAATAGCATCGTTGGCAGCAGCCAGGTCGATGTAGCCGATACGGGAGCCGGCGTCAGCGGAGTTGACGATGGGCTTGCCGTTGGTGCGGTTGTAGACCTTGATACCGGCCTCGATAGCCTTCATGTTGGCAGTATCCAGTGCCAGAGGAACGTTGTTGAAGTTCTCCTGCAGCAGCTTGACAGCCCACATCATGCGCTCGGGACCGTCCTTCTCAGCAGGTCCGATGTTGACGTCCAGATAAGTAGCACCGGCCTTGATCTGCTCGTATGCACGCTGCAGAATGGGCTCGGGGTCACGCTCGTCCATAGCCTTACGGATGGAAGGAGCAATGCAGTGGATACGCTCGCCGATGGTGACGAAGGTCTGGGACTCGGGGTTGTGGCCCTTGTACTGGGTATCCCAGGTCTTGACCTCGATTGCGGGCACCTTGGTAGCCAGCAGCTCTTCGAAGGAAAGCTCGACAACGGGAGCAACAGTAGCGGCCTTAGCAGCATTCTCAGCAGCAGCGGCAGCGGCAGCAGCCTCGTACTCCTTGTCCTTCATGTACTTGGGCAGCTGAACAGCCTCCAGAGGACCGACGACCACATTCCAGCCCGGCAGCTTCTCCTGGATCTCGCCCTTCATAACGGCGACCTTACCGGGGATGATGAGGGTGCGGTTCTTGATCTTGTTCTCGATGTCCAGTTCCTCGAAGGTCTTCTTGACAGTGGAGGAAGAGAGCTTACCAGCAGCCCATGCAGTCAGAACGGACATACCGGAAGCATCGGTGATAATGAGGTTGACAGGCTGGTTGGAGCGCTCCAGTTCGCCGGAGACCAGGAAGTAGGTCAGAGCGAAGTCAACAGTCAGAGCGCAGGGGCTGTTCTCGTCAGCGCCGTTCAGGGGGTAGATCTTAGCTTCCACCTTCATGGGCTTCTGGGGATCGGTGTAGATGTTCTGACGCAGACCGTACAGAGGCAGAGCCTGGGCATAGGTCATGCCGGACATAACAACGATAGAAGCGTACTTCTCGGTGTACATTGCAGCATAGGCAGTCTCCAGGTTCGCATCGCCCTTGCACAGCTTGGCCAGGTTGACGATGGAGGGGTAACCCATGGTGCGGTCACCGTCCTTAATAGCAGTGCGGCGCACCAGAACAGCATTGGCCAGAGTCTCCTTAGCAGTCTTGCCGGTGACATCCAGCACCAGGTTCTTGTTGCCCTTGCCTTCCAGAGCCTTCACGGTGTCATACAGGTCGGAGATATTCTCAGCCCAGACGCCCAGAGCCACACCGGCCTTGGTGGCCAGCTCGTTCATGGCTTCCCAGTTGTCGGGGGTAGCGCCGTCCAGGATCACATTCTTGCCGGCAACTTCCAGTGCAGCCTTGGCGCACTCCACATCCCAGCACTCCAGGATCAGGGTACGGCCGGTAGCAGCAGCCTTCTTGACCAGCTCAGCATACACAGCGGGATCGGACTGCTTGTTTGCAACCAGG
>JAZUNW010000030.1:0-10995 GCA_045604325.1 Faecousia sp.
ATGTAGATGATCTTACCGCAAAACCGCAATTTTGCAGCAAAAAGGGCTGCCATTTGGCAGCCCTTTTGATTATCTTTCCTCGCCCATAAGTCGGATAGCCATGTCGTTCTGTGAGCCAAGGAGTTGCAATAGTTGCTTGTCTTCCTAAGACCGCTTGGCCTCCGACTTATGTAGATGATCTTACCGCAAAACCGCAATTTTGCAGCAAAAAGGGCTGCCATTTGGCAGCCCTTTTGATTATCTTTCCTCGCCCATGAAGAACAGCGCCAAGGTGCCGGGGCCGGCATGGGAGCCGATCACCGCGCCAAGGTTGCCGATCATCACTTCTGTACCGGGGTGTGCCTGCTGCACCATGGCTTTCAGCGCCTCGGCATCTGCCATACAGTCAGCATGGCAGATAAAAACGGTGCTGTTATCCCAGCCGTCACCCGCCTGGGTCAGCTTGTCTGCCAAGGCCTTGACGGCGCTTTTTCTGCCGCGGACCTTGCTGGCGCTGACCAGATGACCCTCATTATCTACATGCAGCACCGGCTTGATGTTCAGCATCGCGCCCATAACAGCCGTCGCAGCGCTGATGCGACCGCCCCGCTTTAAGTATACAAGATCGTCCACGGTAAACCAATGGATGGTGTGGAACTTATTATTTTCCACCCATGCGGCCAGGTCTTCCAGGGAAAGGCCGGTGTCCCGCTTTTTGCAGGTGTGCCACACCAGCAGGCCCTGACCCAAGGCGGCGCTTAATGTATCCACAACGATGACCTTTCGGTCAGCATATTCTTCCATCAGCTCCGTAGCCGCAATGACCGCTGACTGATAAGTGGTGGAAAGACCGGAAGAGAACGCCAAAACCAGCGCATCGTTCCCAGCCTGCAGCACCGGCTCGATGACACCGCGCCACCCTTCCGGGTTGACGGCAGAGGTCTTGCCCGCTTCACCTGAGCGCATACCGGCATAAAATTGCGCAATGACACTGTCTTCAACGGTATCGGACATATTTTCGCCCTTAAACAGCAGCTGCAGAGGGACAGTAACGACATCCAATTCCTGCAGCAGGGCCTTCGGCAGGTCGCAGGCGGAATCGGTGATGATCTTATAATTTGCCATAAATAGAACACTCCTAAAAAATACTGGACAGTTTTGCCAGCCCACCGTATAATAGAGTGGGCATACACTTTACCCTACATATCCTATCTCAAATCAAGATAATTGTCACCCTTTTTTTCGGAGAATATCCCTTCTCTACCCCCTCTGCACAGTAGAATTTACGACTCTACCGGCAGTAGAATTACTGGAGGACGCCATATGACCAAGCTTTTTCTGCGTTTATTTATCAAAAATCCAGGGGATTATACCGCGCCCAAGACCCGTGCCGCTGTGGGCAGCCTTTCCGGCATCGTGGGCATCGTCAGCAATGTTTTGCTGTTTTTAGGCAAGCTGATCGTGGGTACGGTTTCCGGCTCTGTTTCCATCACGGCCGATGCCATGAACAACCTTTCCGATGCATCCAGCGCCATCGTGACCCTCATCGGCTTCAAGCTGGCGGAAAAGCCTGCCGACGAAGACCACCCCTACGGCCATGCCCGTTTTGAATATCTTTCCGGTCTGGCTGTTGCCGCGCTGATTATCGTCATCGGCTTTGAACTGGCCAAATCCTCAGTAGATAAGATCCTGCACCCGGCTGCCGTCGCCTTTTCCTGGGTGACCGCCCTTGTTCTGATCGCGTCCATCGCTTTGAAACTTTGGCTGTGCCTGTTTAACCGCAAGCTGGGCAAGCTGATTGGCTCTTCTGCCCTCTCTGCCACCGCCGCAGACAGCCGCAATGATGTGCTGGCCACCGGTGCGGTGCTCCTTGCCGCCATCACCCAACATTTCACCTCTTTGCAGGTTGACGGCTGGATCGGCCTTGCGGTTGCCCTTTTCATCCTGTACAGCGGCATAAGCTTGGGCAAGGAAACCATCAGCCCCCTGCTGGGCGAGGCTGCCAGTCCCGAGCTGCGACAGCTGATCGTTGACTATGTCAGCCGCCATCCCAAGGTGCTGGGCTACCACGATCTGATGGTCCACGACTACGGCCCCGGCCAGCGCTTTGCCACGCTGCATGTGGAGATGGACAACAAAGAAGACCCCCTCCTCTGCCACGAGATCATTGATGACATGGAGCGCGAATGCCTGCAAAGCCACAACATCCACCTGGTGATCCACTATGACCCCGTCGTTACCGATAACCCCGAAATGAACCGACTGCTGGGCTGCGTGAAAACCATTTTAAGCAGCATTGACCCCGGTTTGAAGCCCCATGATTTCCGTATGGTCAGCGGGGATGGACATACCAATCTCATTTTCGACGTATCCCTGCCTGCAAAGCTGTCTTGCCAGAAAAAAGCCATCCAGCGGCAGCTGGAAGATACTCTTTCTCAGCAGGAAGGCACCCGGATCTACACCGTCATCACCTTTGATCCGGCCGCTTTCAACACAGAAGACAAAAATTAAACAATCCGTAAACATTGGCCAGATCCGGTTGCAAACGGCAGAATTTGCAATATAATAGAATCATCTTTTTATTTCAGGTGATCGTTCATGGATGGAATCGGCAGCTGGCTTCACCGGCTTGGTACGCGGATCAGTGCAGGTCTGCGACATTTTATGGCAGGGCGCTACGGCCCCGATAAGCTGACCTCGTGTCTACTCTGGACATCGGTTATTTTAATGGTGATCGGTTTGCTGATCCCCAGCGCTGCGGTAAAACTGGTGCTGATGTTCGTTTACTATGTGCTGTGGGGTTGGAGCATTTTCCGTATGCTTTCCCGCAATACCTATAAGCGGTATCAGGAAAACCGGCGGTTTCTGCTTTTGGTGGACCGGTTTAAGGACCGGGATCACCGGTACTTTGACTGCCCCAAGTGCCGCCAAAGCGTAAGAGTGCCCCGGAAAAAGGGCAAGATTGCCATTACCTGCCCCAAGTGCAAGGAAAAATTTATTCGTAAGACTTAAACAAACGCCCACGGGAACTTCCCGTGGGCGATTTTTATACCGTTGCCGGCTCTTTTACTGCAAAGGTCAGTCCTTTGGGGTAGAAAAAGCGGAGTTTTTCTTTTGCGATGCGGATATCCACTTCTTTTGCGATGCGCAGCTCACCGTCCAAGTTGACGGGAGTCTCCTTATCGCAGATAATCTTGACTTCCTTGGTTTTAAAATGGCGCACCAGATGGGGCAGCTGCTTATACTGGCCGTTTTTATACTTGCCGATGATGCCCGGCACCTGCAGCAAGGTCACTTTGTCCACCAAGAGCACATCCATCAGCCCATCGGTGGGGTCTGCTTCCGGTACGGGATTGAAACCGCCGCCGTAGAACCGGCCGTTGCAGGCGCAGATAAAGGTCTTGTCGCCATCAAAAACCTCGCCGTCGATCTCCACGACATAGTGCTCGCTGATGCCCTTAAATAGGTTGATTACCGTGGATGCGGCATAGGCGGCAAAGCCATGGAGCAGGGGCAGGCGCTTATAATTGGCTACATCCGTGCCGATGCGGGCATCCAATCCCACAGAGCAGATATTGAGAGAAATATCATCGTTGCAGCGGATCAGATCAAAGGTCGTTTCCTCGGCATCTAAGAGCCGCTCCAAGTCGAAGAAAGCCTCGGGCTCGTCAAAGAGCTTGACGAAATCGTTGCCGCTGCCGCCGGAAAAAACGGAAACCGCAACATTATCATACCCTGCCGCACCTGCCGCCACTTCATTGAGCGTACCGTCACCGCCGCAAGCATAGATGCGGTATTCTTCACCGGATTCCGCTGCTTCCCGGGCAATGCAGGTGCAGTCGCCGGGAGCACCGGACACCTCGATGCAGTAGTCAATGCCCTTTGCACAGCAAGCGCTGCCGATCTTTTCCTTATAATATTTTGTTCTGTCACGGCTGCCTGCCGCGGGATTGATGATAAACAGATGGGTCATGACTCTTACTTCTTCCTCGCATTATCAGTAAACATATAATAGTCGCACTTGATCTTGCCGTTGTAGAATTTCCGCTTTTTGTCCGCCCGGCGGCCGAAATAATGCTCAAACTCCGGCTCGGAAGTGATGACAAACTTCTTCCAGCTGTTGGCGAACTTCAAATGCCGGCCCAATGCGCCGTAAAGTCGCTGAGCGCTTTGCTGCTCCATCATCCGCTCGCCGTAGGGGGGATTGCAGACGATGATGCCGCTTTCTGCCGGCAGGCTCATTTTGGTGGCGTCTCCATCCTTAAAAGTAACGCAGTCGCTGACGCCTGCCTTTTTTGCGTTGGCAAAGGAAAGGGATACGCACTGAGGATCGCTGTCAGAGCCTACGATCTGATACTTGCCGTTGAATTCCTTGTCTTTCGCTTCTTCCTTGGCCTGTGCCCAAGCCTCTTTGGGCATCCAGGGATATTCTTCCGCTGCAAAACGCCGATTCAGGCCGGGAGCACGGTTCTTTGCGATGAGCGCCGCTTCGATGGGGATGGTGCCGCTGCCGCAGAAGGGGTCCCAGAAATATTCTCTGCCCCGGAATCGGGTCAGCAGAATCATGCCGGCCGCCAATGTTTCATGAAGCGGTGCATCGTTGCCCACAGCCCGGTAGCCCCGTTTGTGCAGACCTTGTCCCGATGTATCCAGGGATAAGGTGACTTGATCGTTCAGGATCGTAAAGTGCAGCTGGAACTTGATTCCCGTTTCGGGCAGCCAGGATACGCCGTACTTTTCTCCCAACCGCTTACTTGCGGCTTTCTTGATGATGGCCTGACAGTCGGAAACCGACATCAGCTGGCTGTTTAAGCAGTGACCCTTTACGGGGAACTGGCCATCAGCGGGGATATAGCGCTCTAAGTCAGCATGGTACACCCCTTGAAACAGCTCCTCAAAGCTTTTGGCGGTAAACTGAGCGATGACCACCATGACCCGCTCTGCAGTACGAAGGGCAATATTGGCCTTTGCCAGTGCATTTTCGTCACCGGTAAAGAACACACGGCGGTCTTCCACTTTTACATTTTCCATTCCCATACGCCGCAGCTCATCTCCGGCAAGGCCTTCAAGGCCAAACAACGTGGGCGCAATGAATTGATAATTTGCCATAATTCTTCTCCCGCTACGGAATGATCTTCTTTGGTTTTAAGTACCGCTCCTGCTCGGAAAACACGCAGCCGCAGTACTTCTGAATATACATCTCAAGCTCTCTTGCCTTTTCCTGCCCTGCCTTAAAGTAGGGACGGAAATCCCGATACAGAAACTCCACACCGTACTGCAGTGCGGCCCTTTCCGCCACATCCTTCATCAGCTCGTGATTTTGATAGGGACTGATGAACAGAGAACTGGTAAAGCTGTCAAAGCCCAGCTCCTTTGCCTGCCGTGCGGTTTCAAAAAGCCGCATCTCATAGCATTTGACGCATCTTCCCGGAATATCCTCTGCCACTTCCCTTACAAAGGGTCTAAGACCGTAGTCGTCCCGTTCGATCAGCGGCAGTTCGATCTTTTGAGCATAATCCCTTAAACAGTTGCGTCTTTCCCGGTACTCGGTAAAAGGATGGATATTGGGGTTGTACCAGAATCCGCTGACCTCCAGGCCGTCACCGCGCAATACATCGATGCACTGGTTGGCGCAGGGGGCACAGCAGACATGAAGCAGTGTTCTCATGGGTTTCCTCCGTCATACATTATAAATGGATTATACCACTCAAGGTCTTTGTGTGCAATGGGGACAAAAAATTTTTACATTTTTTCAAAAAAAGATGTTGACAACGAAATGCGGGTATGTTATATTGTGGATGTAAATAATAATCATTCGCATTTAGGAGGTGCCCTATGGAAAGAACGGCAAAGCACTTTCGCAAGCGTGATGCCATTCTGACCTGCCTGCGCGAGACGGACACCCACCCCTCTGCCGATTGGGTATACGCCCAGCTGAAGCCCCAAATCCCGGATCTGAGCCTTGGCACCGTATACCGCAACCTGAATCTCTTTAAGGATCAGGGAATCATCGTCAGCCTGGGAACCGTCAAAGGTGTAGAGCGGTTCGACGGCAACACCGCCCCTCATGTGCATTTCATCTGCGACGGATGCGGATGTGTGCTGGACTTAGAGGGCATCGCAGTTCCTCAGGAGCTGCAAAGCGCCGTGGCAGATGCCACCGGTGGAAAAGTATCCGGTTGTCAATTGACCTTTACGGGGTCTTGTATGGATTGTCGAAAGGAGGAAACAGCATGAAAAAGTATGTTTGTGTCGTCTGTGGCTATGTCTACGAAGGCGATGAGCTGCCAGAGGATTACGAGTGCCCTCTGTGCGGTGTCGGTCCCGATCAGTTCGAAGAAGAAGTTTAATTTTTAGAAAATATAAATATAACATCATAAAAATTTTTGGAGGATTTTAATTATGAAAAAGTTTGTTTGCAGTGTTTGTGGTTATGTGCATACCGCCGAAGAGCTGGCGGCTGATTTTAAGTGCCCCGTTTGTAAGGTTCCCGCTTCCAAGTTCGTGGAGCAGAAGGGCGAGCAGAAATTAGCTGCCGTTCATGAGTACGGCGTCTACGCTCAGACCGTGAAGAACAATCCCGACATCACTCCCGAGGATAAGAAGTATATCTTCGATCAGCTGATGGCCAACTTCAACGGCGAATGCAGCGAGGTCGGTATGTATCTGTGCATGGCCCGCATCGCTCACCGCGAGGGCTATCCCGAGATCGGCCTGTACTGGGAAAAGGCTGCCTGGGAAGAGGCTGAGCATGCTGCCAAGTTCGCAGAGCTGCTGGGCGAGGACTTAGAGCCCAACATGAAGGCCACCACCAAGGACAACCTGACATGGCGCGTTGACTGCGAGTTCGGCGCAACCCAGGGCAAGTTCGACCTGGCCTCCTGCGCCAAGAAGAACGGTCTGGACGCTATCCATGACACCGTCCACGAGATGGCCCGCGACGAAGCAAGGCACGGTGTCGCTCTGAAGGGTCTGCTGGAGCGTTACTTCAAGTAAGCTATCACTCCCCCACACGCACGCAGAATTTCTGCGTGCGTGTTTCTTTGCATTTTTGCACTTCCCTTTCCCTGCATTCCATGCTAAAATAGCAGTATCTTCCGACCAAAAAGGAGAGATGGACATGCTCGTTTCCACAAGCACCGCTTTGGCCAAAAAAGTTGGCTTTGAGAAAAATCTGCAGCTAATCAAGGATGCCGGTTTTACCGCCTATGACATCGACCAAACCGGCAGCACCGAAAAGGTCATCAACAGCACCTTTTACGGTGATGACTACCAGGACAGAGCCTATGCCCTCCGGGAATTTGCTGACAGCATCGGTCTTCCCTGCAACCAGTCCCACGCCCCCTTCGGCACCCAGCACGGCGACGCGACAAAAGATTCCGCCCTGTTCCAAATGACCGTACGGTCCATGGAGGTGGCGTCCATCTTAGGCGCAAAGGGTATCGTTGTGCACCCCATGCATCATTTGCACTACCCCTACAGCAAAAACGAGCTCAAGCAGTGTAACTGCCGTTTTTATTCCGATCTTCTTCCGTATGCAGAAAAGTTCGGCATCACCATCCTGACGGAGAATATGTGGCAGGTGCAGCCCAAAAGCAAGCATATCATCCCCAGCACCTGCGCATGGGCGGAGGAATTCTGCGAATATATCGACATGATGAACTCTCCCTATTTTAAGGGCTGCCTTGACATTGGCCATGTGATTTTGACCGGCGAAAACCTGACCCGGATCATTTCCATGCTGGGCCCCAACCGCCTTGCCGCCTTGCACATTCACGATGTCAGCTCCAAGGATGACATTCACACCGTGCCCTATACCCGGGCGGTGGATTTTGAAGAGATGGTCACCGCATTGAAGTCCATCGACTATCAGGGCGACCTGACCTTTGAGCACGTGGGTTACGAGATCCGTTTCCCCGAGCCGCTGTACCTTTCCGCTCTGCGGCTGGCCGCCGACATCGGCCACTATTTCAAAGCCCGCTTGGAAGAATAAACACCAATATTCATGGCTCCCTTTTTGGGGAGCCGTTTTGCTGCCAATTTCAGTTAGTCGGACAGTTGTTTTATTGCTGTGGCGCGGGAGCGCCATGGCTTCTCCCGGGGAGAAGCTGTCACCGCTCCAAGCGGTGACAGATGTGGTATGCGGGCGGAAATGTTTCGGTTTCTGCACTGTAACAGGCTTATTCCAAAGCTTTGGTGTACGCCGCACCACACCCGCCCAGTGTTTCCACTGGGCACCCTCTCCCCGGGAGAGGGTATGTAGATGATCTCACCGATAAACCGCAATTTCTCGTTGTCGTTGGGGCAAATTTGTGGTATACTGTAGAAAAAGGAGGTAATCCCATGAAAAATTATATTGCTATCCTTACGATCACCGCACTTTTACTGTGCCTGCTCACCGGCTGTGGCAGCCGCGTCATTTCCGCAAGCGAAGCTCAGAATATTGCTTTGAAAGACCTTGGGGTTTCTGCAAATGAGGTGCAGGATGCCCACACCCATGTTCTGACTGAGGGCGGCAAGCCCAGCTACAGCATCCACATCACCGTAGGCGATGCTGAGTATGAATATGTAGTCTCTGCCAACGGCGAGATCCTTTCCTCCACGCTTATCAGTTGATATAGGGGTTGTAATCCTGCCGAAAGGATGGTAAACTCATAGAAACATCAGGAAAGGAACCGCAATATGTCCGCAAAGAAATTTAATCGGCTGTTGCCGATTTTAATTGCCGTGCTGGCTGTTATTTTGGCTGCGCTGGTCGGTGTTGTGATTTTCCTCGGTGGGCGAGACAGCACCCCCGACCCCATCGGCACAACGGCACCCATTACCGATCCTCCGACGGATCCTCCAACGGAGCCGCCCACGGAGCCACCTACCGAGCCACCTACGGAGCCTCCCACAGAGCCTCCCGTTGTGCAGGATGAGCTCATGCCCATGGGCGAGCTGCATATCACATCCAAAAACACCATTTCCGACGAATACGGCAACGCCGCCGTTTCCATCAAGTGGGAAGGCGGCGAAATCGAAGAGCAGACCGCCAAGATCCGCACCCGGGGATACTCCTCTTCTATGACAAGCAAAAAATCCTACAACATCAAATTTGACAGCAAGGTATCCGTCATGGGTCTGGACGAGGGTAAAAAGTGGACCTTCTTAGGCACACCCTACGACAAGAGCCTGCTTAGAAGTGTTGTGGGCTTTGAATATGCCCAGCGCATCGGCCTTGCTTACACCTCTGAGATCCGGTTCTTAAAGGTCTACCTCAACGGAAAGTACCGTGGTGTCTATCTCATGGTCGAACCCATCGACATTGACCCCGGCAGAGTGGAGATCGACAAGGATCACGACGATTTCATCATCGAGCGCAACCGCTCCCGCTCTGAAACCGGTGTTAGCTATATCACCACCAAGGGCGGTCTCCGGTTTGAAATGAGCGATCCGGACGAAATGACCAAGGAAGAATCCAAGCGCTACCTTGCGGTCCTTAACGAGATCGAGGCCCTCATCATGACCAAGGACCACACCCAGTACGAGACCCGGATCAATGTGCAGTCCTTTGTGGATTTCTATGTTTTCCACGAGCTGATTAAGGACATCGACTTTGGCCGTTTCTCCACCCGCTACTATGTCAAAGACGGCATTCTCCACGCTGGCCCTGTTTGGGATTTTGACCTTTCCATGGGCAACATCTCCAACGAATACTCCGAAACCGTCTACAAGCGCTACTGGAACCGTGACGGTCAGGGCAACGGCTCAGGTGACAGCACCCAAGGCCTTTGGGTCAACGGCGACTGGTACAAGTGGCTGTGCAAGGACGATTACTTCATGGATTTGGTGCGCCAGCGCTGGCAGGAACTGCGGCCCGTTACGGAAAACATATTCCGGGATAACGAGCTTGGCAAAAACGCCATCGACCGGTATCTGGAAGTTTATCAGGACGATTTCATCAGCAACTATTCCAAAGACGGCGCCAACTGGGCGCTGACCTACCCCATCACCCAACTTGCATACAGAAAGCCAGCAAAGACCTACCCCGGCAATGTTGAGCAGCTGCGTACATGGCTGGACCAGAGAATGGCATGGCTGGACGGCAAGTTCGGCACCGGCGAATAACGGTAAAGCGGCAAGGTTACCCTTGCCGCTTTTTAAATTTTCTTCTTTTGTGGGGTTTCGCTTTTGCGGCGGATGTGGTAAAATAATGAAAATTACGTTGTTTGGAGGATTTCTCGTGGGAAAATGCCTGATCTTCTGTGCCGGTGGCTTTGACACGCTCCTGCAGCCTGTTGCGCAGGGCGATCTCGTCATCGCCGCCGACGGCGGCCTGCTGCACACCCGGGGGCTGGGACTTACACCGGATGCCACCTTGGGGGATTTCGATTCCCTTGGTTACACCCCGGAGGGCGCTGATGTTTTCCCGGTAGAAAAAGACGATACCGACGCCATGCTGGCCATCCGCCACGGCCTTAGCCTGGGCTTCCGAGAGTTCCTGCTTTACGGCAGCTTAGACGGCAAGCGGCTGGATCACACCGTGGCAAACTTCCAAGCCCTGCAGTTTCTTGCTGACCACGGCGCACGGGGCTATCTTGTAGGCCTTGAATACATCGCAACCGTTATTTCCGGTGAAACCGTCACCTTTTCCGAAGATGCCGAGGGTATCGTATCCCTCTTCTGCCTTGGACCGGATGCTTCCGGCATCACGTTGGAGGGTCTGCAATACCCGCTGACGGACGGTACACTTACCAGCGGTTTTCCCTTGGGTGTCAGCAATCATTTTATAGGTCAGCAGGCCTGTATTACCGTTCGCAGCGGCAGCCTGCTCTGTCTTTGGGACAGAAAAAACGGCCTGCCGATACGGTTGTAAATGATCGTTTAGCGCACCACCAAAAATGCTGTCATCCCGAGCGGAGTGAAACGGAGCCGAGGGATCTTGGCACCGATTTTAATACAAATGTAAACGAAATGCGTAGATTCCTCGACTCGCTAACGCTCCCTCGGAATGACATACTCGGTGGTGCCTAC
>JAZUNW010000031.1:0-15502 GCA_045604325.1 Faecousia sp.
CCGGTCTTGGTGGCGCCTGCCAGGTCGGCATCCAGGACGACCAGGTTATCGAACTCAGCGCCCAGGGCTGCCAGAGCGTTGCCAAGTCGGAGGCCAAGCGGTCTTAGGAAGACAAGCAACTATTGCAACTCCTTGGCTCACAGAACGACATGGCTACGATCCGACTTCCGGTCTTGGTGGCGCCTGCCAGGTCGGCATCCAGGACGACCAGGTTATCGAACTCAGCGCCCAGGGCTGCCAGAGCGTTGCCGTAGCTGTCGCGGGTTGCGATCTTTTTCACATCTGCCATAATTATGCCTCCAGTTCTGCCAGCTGAGCCTTGAGCTGCTCCATAGCCTTGGCGTACTCAGCGTCATTGGGAGCCTTGCCGTGCCAACCTGCGTCATTCTCCATGAAGGAGATGCCCTTACCCTTGGTGGTAGTCATGACGATGGCGGTGGGCTTGCCCTTAGTCTGTCTTGCTTCGTTCATAGCGGCCTCGATCTGGTCGAAGTCGTGACCATCAATGGCGATCACATGGAAGCCGAAGGCTACCAGCTTGTCCACGATGGGATAGGGGCTCATCACGTCGGCAATGTTGCCGTCGATCTGCAGGCCGTTGTTGTCGACCACGATGCACAGGTTGTCCAGCTGGTAGTGGGCGGCTGCCATGCATGCCTCCCAAACCTGGCCTTCCTGGATCTCGCCGTCACCCAGCAGGGAGTACACACGGCAGGTCTTGCCGGCGTGCTTGGCACCCAGCGCCATACCGGTAGCAACGCTAACGCCCTGGCCCAGAGAGCCGGTGGACATATCCACGCCGGGAACGGTGTTCATGTTGGGGTGGCCCTGCAGGTAGCTGTCAATGTGGCGGAAGGTGGGCAGATCTTCCACGGGGTAGAAGCCGCGGTTTGCCAGCACAGAGTACAGGCCGGGGGTAGTGTGGCCTTTGGAAAGAACAAAGCGGTCACGGTCAGCCCACTTGGGGTTCTTGGGGTCGATGTTCATTTCCTTGAAGTACAGGTAGGTGTACATTTCGGCAGAGGACAGGCTGCCGCCGGGGTGGCCTGCCTTGGCGCCGTAGGTGGATTCGATCACACCCATGCGGACCTTGCAGGCAAGGATCTGCAGTTGCTTCTTTTCGCTGGAAGTCATGTTTTTCCTCCTTGTTTGCTTCACCTGCGCCGGGCAGGTGTAATTTACGCATAGTAACGACAATATTTTATCACCAAACAGCCCAACTTGCAAGCCTTTTGACAAAGCTGCCCGTATTTTTTAGAGACCACGGTTTTTCAGGTCCGCCACCAGCTGCACATAGAATTCCCGCACATCGAAATCCGGCAGGTTTTCCCGGTTCAGATCGGTCATGTCCGTGTGGGAAATGCCCCGCTTGCTGTTGGTTTTCACAAGCGTGTACTTTTCGCCCCATTCAAAGGCGGTTTCCGCTACCAGGCCGTCATTGACGCCGTCGAATTTCTTTACATAGCCATAGGTGGCATTAAAGGGGAAATTTCCCCGGCGGGCCTTTTCCAGCACCGAACCAACACTTTGGCAGAACACACCCTCCGGTGCCGGCATTTCCTCAAAGCGCTGACAGCCGGAAGCGCTCAGATCCCGGGCAGCCGCCAGGAAATCCGGCTTGTGGTCACCCAGGCGCTTAAACAGGGCATTATAGGCATTGGCCACCTTATTTTGGAACTTGGGTGACAGCTTTTCCAGTAGGTAATCCGCATAGATACAACCCCGGTGAGGGGTGCTGACGGTGGTCAGCGAGGCAACATAGGGTGCCATACCCAGCTTATCCATGGCATAGCGGCAGTCCAGGCCGCCCTTGGAGTGGGCGATGATATTGACTTTCTCCGCCCCGGTCCTGCGCAGCACATCGTGGACCCGGTGCTCCAGCTCCTGGGCGCTGTCGGCAATGGCGGCGGCAGATTGGTGCTCGCCGTAGAAGATCACCGCACCGTTGCGCTCCAATTCTCCGGGAATGCGCCCCCAGTAATTGAGGAGCTTGGAATCCCGGAAGAAAAAGCCGTGGACCAGCAAAATGGGATAGCGGGTATCGCAGATGCGGTCGTCCCGGCGGCTTTCGTTCAGCCGCTGCTTGGCCTCCTCCGTGCGGATCTCCCGGATCACAATACGCAGGATCCAGATCAGGATCACCACATTGACAATGGGGATCAGGCTGCAGAAAATACCCCACATGCGGTAGCGGATGCCCATCTGCACCGAGGTGCAGTAGATACACAGAATGCCGTGCCAAAACACGGTAGCCTCCACAAAAACAAAGACCAGCAGCGTCAGGATCGCATCCCAGTAGTTGATCGGCCACAGGCGCAGGGCGTAGAGGATCTGTCCCGGCAGCGTCAGCACCGTGGTCGCCAAAAACAGAATCAGCAGCTCTACCCCGTGACGGCAGATCAGCAGCCGGTCAAAGCTGAGCAGGCTGCGGGCAGAAAGCACATGCACCGCAAACAGCGCCAGCACCGCCGGGGCGATCCACCACAGATCCTGCCGGATCAGCACATAGCTGTTGGCCGCAAATAATATAAGCGCCGCATACAATGCCAGCCAGCTCCATTTGGTCCTGCGCATGTCATCTGCCTCCTTTCCCTAAGGGTCATGAATAATTATTTACTCAGCAGCTTCAGAATTTCCTTCTGCAGGGGCATGCGCTCCCGCTTTTTGTAGCAAGCCTCCATCTTTTCCCTGACAGCAGTCCGGCTTTCCGGGGACAGCAGCGGGATGATGGGCTTCAGATGGCCGTGGGAAGCATACATGTACCAGTAGCACTCCTTGCCCTCATAGGCGGTCGGTGCTTCTGTGATAAACATGGCAGCCTCCAGCAGCTCCTCCCCGTTCGGCTCCGCTGCTAAAAATTCCGTGACCCACACGCCCACTTCCTGATAAAAGCGATCATGGCAGGCATCTTTCCGGGGGTCCTTGCCAAGGCCGAAAACGCCGTCAAAGGCACGGGCATTCTTGCGGACCTCCTGGACCGCTTGATCATAATCCGCATAAATGCTCTTCAGTTTCGTCAGCATATTCATTCCTCCAAACTCTTCTTTGGCTCCATAAGTTCCTGCTTTGATTATAAGAACCGGCCCTTTTCTTGTCAACAAGGGATTTACACTGCCACAGATTGTTTACAAAAGCCCCCTGCCAAAGCAGGGGTCCGAAACTTACATGGTCTTCTGATAATTGGCGATCTCCTGATCTGTGTTGTAGGTGGGGTCGCCGGGGTAGATGCCGCACAAGCCCTGCACCACATGGTAAGCTTCCTTTTGCAGCTTCCGGGTGGCCTCCATGGGAGAAAGGCTATGATCCGGGTACAAGGGCGCGCCGATATGCAGGTCCACCTGGGGAACATCAGTAAACAGCTTGGTGATGCCCTTGCGGGGACGGAAGGAAAAGCCCATTGGGATCACCGGACGGTCATAACGCACCGCATACTGGAACACCGCCTTCTTAAAGGGCCGTACATCCGGATAAAACATCCACATGGAGCCCTCCGGATAAAAATGCATCCAGGTCCTGCTCTCCAGGACCTCATCCATGGCGGCCTTAAACTTTTTCAGGGCACGGATGTTGTCCACTGGAATGGGAATGCCGCCGGCCATGCGGATCAGCGGTCCGTTGGGGCCCTCCAGGTTGATCCGCCAGGCGGGAAAACGGCCCAGACGAGCGCCCATTGCCTTTTGGATACAGCAGAAATCCCAGTAGAATACATGGTTGGAGATGGTAATAGGGCCTTTTTTCAGAATGTCCTTGTTTTTGCGCAGGTGCTCCTTGCCGTGAATGCGCAGGCCGTGCGTAATATACAGCAGCCAGCTGAGCACGCAGGTGCTCACGAACCAATACAGCGCCCGTTTGCACTTATAAATAAAGGATTTGTCCAGATAGGGATAGTGCTCGTCCACCACCACATCCCGCAGGTGCGGCACTTCGATCATGTGCTCATCGCATCGGTTGGGGTAAACGTAGTCCAGTTCGTGCCGATAATACATAAAAGCCCTCATTTCAACCATTTTATGCCAATATATCACACCCCTGGGCAAAAAACAACACTTTTATAAACATAACCGGCAGCTTTTACTGCCGGTTATGTAGAAAATCAAACGCTCATTTTTTCCGCTTTCCCTGCTTGCCGGGTCTTATAGATATGGCAGCAGGCGTGGACGATCACCGTGGCAACCGCAAAGCCGGCCAGCGTCACCACATAGGCCAGTCCCGTGAAGAGCCAGGCCGGGGCGCTGTGCCAGAAGGGGCGCTCTACTAAGTAAAAATAATTGCCGCCGGTGAGCTTGTTGGCGATCACCGCAACAGGCAGATACACTGTAAATGCTGCGGACGCCCGCACCCAGGATCTCCAGCTGGGACTCCAATCAAATGCGATGGCTGCGAAAATGGGGATCAGTACCGTTACCAGGTGGTTGATCATGTAGGAAATGCCGCCGATGTGGGCAAAATGGTGCACATCCAGCGGATAGAAGAAGGAGATCAGCGCATAAATGCTGAAGTAGAAGATCACATCCATGATCCGGTTGTCCTTCTTGATCAGATACCAGATGGTCAGCAGGGTGGACACCCGGCATAGATGCAGCGGCAGACCGTCCTGCAGCACCACATCCGTGCAGAAAATATACCAGCCGTACATTAAAAATATCTGCTGGAACAAAATCACCCCCAGGAAAATTCCGGTGATGGCCTTTCGGTGGGTGCGCACACCCTTGCGATACCAAACAAGCAGGAATATGATGGCAAAGCTGCACAGCAAATATGTAATATGCTCCCAACCGTAAAGCTGCACTCTGGGGGCATCATAGGAAATAAAATGGTCGATGGTCATTATATTCACCTCTTTTGTGCCAGTATAGCACTTTTGCCGTGCCACATCAAGCCTTCCTTTTGCGGTACACAGCACAAAAAATGACAAATCCCTCGCAGGATTTGTCATTTTGTCTTGATCTTTTCTCTTGTAGAAAGCGCCTTGCCGTATTTCTTACTCATCACATTAATCCCGCTGAGCACCACATCCGCTGTCAGACGGTGTTTGTAGGCGGGCTCATTGGTTGCATTGTGCAGGGCGATCGCTTCACGGACGCCTTCCGGATCTGCAAAAAGCTTATTCAGCAGCTGCGTGGTGTAGCGATACGCATAATCGTACATCCGCTCGTAAGAGCCGGGCTCGCAGAACAGCACCTCCAACCGATCCTGATTGGGGAAATCGTGCAGCTTGATGATCTTTTGGTCGAATTCCGGGTTTTCAAAAATATATTGGCTGTTGTCGAAATAAATACAAAAGATGTAATCCAGATCCTTATCCACCAACGGATAAACCGGGATATTATCCAGCAAGGCTCCGTCTAAGTACCTTGTACCGTCGATCACCACGCCCCGGGTGAATATTGGGAAAGAAACCGCTGCCCGCAGGTATGTGCTCAGCCGATCCGGAGGCAGCTCGTGGAATGGCAGATATTCCACCTTGGAATCCGATACATTCCACATCGTTACATAATGTTCATAGTGCATCACATGTGGGTGGGAAACGATCTGCCCCAGCTCTGCCATAGCCTCCTTATTATTGGTGAAGCCCAGGATATAGCGCCCATACCGGCCGCTGTCCATATCCCGGAAGGCCTGTACAAGCTCGCTCTTGAGCCCCATGCCGTAAAGCTGGCCGATCAACGCACCTATGGAAGAGGCGCTGACGCAACAGATGCTTTCGATGCCAAAATAATCCTCAATGGCCTGCAAGCAGCCAATCTCGTATGCGCCCTTGCTGGCACAGCCGGAAAGCACAACACCGAGTCTGATCACATACGCACCTCCTCATCCTTTGATTTACGATCATTATATATTCTCTGCGCACCGTTTCTATGAAAAAATTGTAAATTCCCCGGAAAAATTCGCATGCTCCCCGGCGGCTGGCACCGGGGAGCATATCTGTTTGCTAAACCGGGATCACAGGACCTTCAATGCGATCAGCACCTGCAGCACCACAAAGGCCACATAGATGGTCAGCAGCGAGATGCCCTGCCAGCGGCGCAGCTTGCCCTTAAAAACGGCAGGCAGCGTCATGATGGCCATCACAGCGATCATCAGGGGGATCTCAATGAGCTGGGAGGTGTTGTAGCCAAAGAGCTTGCTGCCCTCGGGGATAGCGAAGGGGGAGATCGTGACAGCGGCACCGGAAACCAGCACCAGATTGAAGATGTTGGCACCGATGATGTTGCCCAGAGACAGCGCACCGTGACCCTTTGCAAGGGCGGTAACGGCGGTGACCAGCTCGGGCAGGGAGGTGCACAGAGCAACCACAGTTACACCGATGACCTCAGTGGGGATACCGGCCATGGTAGCCAGGGATACAGAAGAGCCCTCCAGCATGTCAGCGCCCACGGCGATCAGCGCGGCACTTACGACCAGAAGGATCAGGTCCTTCACCAGGCCGCCCTTCTTGGGCTGCTCTTCTTCGGCTTCCTCATGCTCCACGGTGTCGGGGTTCTTAAAGCCCTTGCGGACCGTCAAAATCATGTACACGGCAAAGACCGCCAGCATCACGATGCCCAGCCATCTGTCAAAGCGGCCGAACACATAGGCGGCAACCACATAAATGGCAGCGGACGCAAAGAAAAATATCACAGGAGTGATCACTGCCTTGCGGTTTACGGGTGCGGGCCGGATGGCGATGGTCAAGGCGGAAATCAGAGCAGTATTGCAGATGATGGAGCCAATGGCATTGCCGTAAGCGATGGCGCCGTTGCTGTTCACAGCTGCGGTAACGGAAACCATGACTTCGGGCAGCGTGGTACCGATGGACACCACGGTGGCACCGATGATGATCTCCGGCACTCGGAAACGCTTCGCGATACCTACAGCGCTGTCCACAAACCAGTCGCCGCCCTTAATGAGCAAGAGCACACCGACAATAAACAATGCTATGGAGCCCCATACGCTGTCAGTCAGTCCTCCATACCAATTCAGAAACTGTTCAATCATACCTCAGTACTCCTTTGATAACATTTTATATATAAGGATTGCATCCGTGTGAGTATGCGGCAACGCCAAAACGCCGCCATGTAATATTCTACCATACATTTTTGATAGTTCAAGCCTAAAATCAAATTAAAAGAAAGCATATAAGGAAATCAGGTGATCCGCCCGGTAACTGGGTCGCCGGCGCTCAAGCAGTGCCCGACGGACAGCAAATCACAGATCACTTGTACACTTGCTTCAAAAAAGGGCAAAAAGAAAACCACACCGTCTGGTGTGGTTCCTTTTGGCTCCCCTTGTTGGACTCGAACCAACGACCTGCGGATTAACAGATTGCGTTAGTTCGTATTGCACCGTTTTATAGTGTTGTGTTATGTTGCTTTTCTTCCCGTTTTTTGGGGTATATCGTAGCAAATCATGTTGTGTTGTTTTGTGCTTTTGCGGTGCGTGTGACCCAAAATTGACCCAAAATTCTTTAGGGGCCTTCCCGCCTCACACGTGCGCACGCACGTACGCACGCAAGCAACTATGGTTTTCTCAATATTTCTTGCGTTCAGCTCTCTACATAGCCGTACAGAATGATCGTAAACCGGCGCAGCGCCATATTCCGTTTGTCATACACACGGGATTTTTCAACGCACAATTCATCACAGAGCCGGTCAACATTATTCTTTGCAGGATAAATAAATAGAAGCTCCAAAATGCGCCGTTCCTCCGGCTGCAGCTGTTCCAGGGCCCTATCCATGCATTGGATCCACTTCTTGGCCCGGGATAGATTGTTCTGCAGTTCTGTTTTCTTTGCTATGCAGTTCAGCAGCATATCTTCCTGGTTATTCTTGGCCGTTGTCTTCACTGCAATGTTGTCCGTCCTGGCACTGCGTACCCCTGACATGGACGCATCGATCTCAGCTATCAGCACGGGGATCGTGGTCAAGGATTGCTTGCGGGCATTATATTCCCCCAGCTTATCAATGGCAAATTGTTTCCAATCCATACGGCATAAGTTCCTTTCTTGCTGATCAACTAAAATCCCATGCGCTTGGGAATTTGGGAGAGCCGCCACCATGGGGGCCTTCGTTCCAAAAACTTACACATTTACAAGGCTGAATTTTGCGGATCTTGTATCCGCTTTTTTCTGCCGCTGCTCTGCTGCGGCGGTACCTTCACATACCGGAAATATAAATATCCGTATGCCGTGGCCCGCTTTTCGACCAGCATATACCCGGCTGGGGCCTTTGGTGGCCGATCAAGTGTGTATCTCTCTTTTGGTGTCCTTGCCGGTATAGGCTTTACTTCGTGGGGTTTCTCCTGTTCCGGTTTCCTTGCGTTCTTTGTCATTTTCCATCTGTGGCCGCCCTGTTCCTTTGTCCAGTGGGCAAACAGATAGTTTGCTAAGCCGGTATAGTCTTGGCCATGGTCTACGCCTTCGTAGAAATTGTGTTCCCTAAGTTCGTCAATTCTGCGAATGCGGCCATGTATCCACTTTTCCTGTATTGCCGACTTGGGCACACCTTCAGACACCATATGCAGGTGTAGCCGGTGGGTGCTTTTTCCTTTTCCTATGTACAGAAATATGACGGCATCCGGATAGTGGTATTTCAGCACTCGGCAAAAATTATCCCGGATCCGCTTCGCCGATTGAAAATCGTGGATTTCATGTTCGTCATCAAAAGTCAATGTACTGTACAGAGAGGACGGTGAAAAATTCTCGTTAAAGTACCGGGCGTGCTTTCTGCGCGCCGTGTCCATATAGTGCTTTTCGCGTTCTTCCTCTGTCTTGAACCTGGGCCGCTTTGGCTCTGCCTTGGAAAGATCCTTGATCCGGTTGGATACCGTGTACACTTCCTGCTCACAGACGCAACCGGCATATATTCTTCTTTTCACTCTCATGCGCATAGGCCTTTCCGGGACAGGCCAGCAGATCACCAGCCTGTCCCTGTATCGTAGTGGGTGGGTATTCTTCTTGTAGCCGCCACCGTGGCGGCCTGCGTTATTCCTCGGTTTCTACGTCTTCCAAACCATAGCAGAAACCAACCAGGCGCACAAAATCACCGTGATACCGCTTTGCGGTCCGTTCATCGACAAACAAGCGGAGGGCAGCACCGGCAATATTGGTTGAACACTTCCAGTACACCATGTCAATGAGTGTAAGCCGGCTGTCACCGTTCTGCCGTTTCTTTGTCAATTCGATTGCTTTTGATACGGCATCATATTCCCGCTGCCTGGCCGGAGGGAGCTGCCGCAGAGCGCATATTTCCGTAGATCTCGATATGCAACCCCGGCCGCCACAGACATTTTCTATGCTGTGCGTTGTTTGCGGCGTATGTATTGCATCATATTCCCTCTTTAGCTCAGGGTACAGACGGATCATTGCCTTTGCATATGACCACCAGTGGTATCTTGGTTTGCTCATAATTACCAGTATTTTTTACCGTACTTGGATATGTATTTTCGTAACTGTGCGTCAGTATCACCATCAAGCAAGGTTGCACGCCTGACAGCTTCTGCCTTAGACAGACCTTTGCTCATCATATCATTGGCGGTAATTGCTATTGATATGGTTCTCAGCTCCTTTCGGCTCATCTGCGCCAGTTGCTTTCTGGTAACCTTGGGTATACTAAAGTTTTTCTCTGCCGCACCTGCGCCGCCTCCTAAGCCGCTGGAGGATCCTCTACCACCCATCGCATTGTACCTCCTTGAATTTATCTTGAAATGCTCTGATCCTGATAATGTTACCGGTGCACTCCGGTGGTATATCGCCGTAGAATATAATCTTTTCCGGGTGCAAGCGGTTAATCATCTCTAAATAGCCGGCAATAAAGAGATCTCTTTGCCGTTCCCCCTTCATGCAGCCAACAGAAGAAACCGCCACTGTGCCACCCTCAGGCTCTCCATCAAAGCACCAGGCAAAAGAGTCTGCAGTACTCCAAGAGATCGTGGCGATCACATCAACGCCGGCCGCCTGCAGGTATGCACCGATCCAGTGTTTTCTGTAATGGTTGTATATTTGGATTGCCTTGGGAAAATCGGTGTATGTAGAGAAGTCCGGGGTCATGACATACCGGAACTGCTGCAACAGATCTACATACCTGTCTGCATTGGTCCAAACCCGGTTAAATTGGTAATCATCCAGGAAGAAGTGTACTCCCTTCTGCTCCCGGTTTTTGGCGGTGGCGGCATAGTTAAAGCCGATAAACTCACAGCCGCCAGCATAGTCTACCGGTGCCAGCTGGGGGATGCCGTACTGACCTACACCGCCGAACAGCCGCCGTTCCAGGTTCTCATAGCTCCGTGTTTTCCGGTAACCTACACCGCCCGCCACGGTTATTCGCTCTCCGTGCAGGCCTGGGGCGTGTATCTGCCGTCCTGGAACATGGCCGCCTGCAGAGTATTGGGCGTGCGGATTGTGTTACGGGCGGCGCCAACAAACCCGGCAAAAGCGCTGATCTTGGCGTCTGCTGTGGGCAAGTAACCGGCATACAAGCCTTCGTGCTTATTGCTGTACTCCTGCAGGAGCTGGACCATCAGAGGATTGTCTTTATGCTTTTCTACCAACGCTTCAAACTGGTGGGGAGTCATCTGCAGATCCAGCTGCAGCAATTTGGCGTCTTCATGCAGCATGCTGCCATCGATCTCCTGGCCTTTCTCTGCGGCCTTGCAGTATTCGCTGTTGATCTCCTGCAGCTGCTGTTCCGCCTCGTGAAGGATTGCGATCTTTTGTTTTTCAAGGGCCGTCTTTTCCTCTTCATAGGCTTTTCCGGAGATCTCCTGCGCCATGAATTTGGCCTCCAGGATCTCCAGCTGGCCCGCCACCTGTTCCTGCTGACGTAGGGCATTGTGTACGGTGTTCATAACTTTTTCTGTGAATTTCATTTGCTTACCATCCTTTTTTTGTTTTTTCTCCTCCTTCTTGTGATATAACCCGGTGCGAGGGAAGGAGGAAAACCCCCGCCCGGGCAAAGAAAAAACGGCACAGGAGCAGCATAAATAAGCTGTTTCCCATGCCGTGGAAGGCTAACCCCGTAGGGCGGTACTCTGTGCCGTATTCTTTGTGTGATTATTTTTTGCCGGGATCCTTCGGCGGTTTGGCCGTTGTAATGTAAATATGCCGAAAGGGTGTTTGCTGATCTTGCCGGCGGATCCTGGCGTCCGGGAGGATCTGAAGGAGCGCCGCCACCGAATCGGCGGCGTCCTTCTCCTCTTCCGGAACATAGGCGATCTTAATTTTCATACCTGAATGAAGCAGAAAAACCGCTGCGCTCCCATGCCTTCAGCTCAGCTGGGCACACAGGAGATCTACCGAATGCCTGGGTAAATGCCCGGGCGTTGGCTCTCTCTGCTGCAGCATTCCACCCTTCCCTGGTATTGATACTGGGGCGGCCCATCGGCGCCGCCGGCTTAAACAACGGCACCGGCTGCCCCTGGTTTACCTTCTCATGGGACACATGCCCTAAGTAACGCATGCCCGGCATATTAACGTTTTTCATATCGTGCCGCCTTTCCTGCATTGTAGCCGCTTGTGTAACGTTCCTTCATGTATGCGCTAACCTCTTGGGAAAACGCTATATCGTTCAGTGCGGTGCGCTTAGCCAGGGTAAGGCCAACCTGTTCCGCTTTGCTGCCGCTTCTACGGAAACCGTCATTGTGGCCCATCTGCTCGAACTTATCGCCCTGGGCCTCGATCAAAGAACATATCTTCTGCAGCGCCTTGTCTTTTGTTTTCATGCTTGATTTCCTCCTGTTTTTTCGGTATAATGGAGGCGGATTTAGGGGTGTTAATCCTTATCCGCCTTGCGGCTCTCGGTATTCGCAGTACCGGGAGCTGCTTTTTTATCCTGGCAATCGCACCGTTCGCCGGGATCCAGCGCAGCGCCGCAATATGGACAGCATTTGTAGTACGCCATCGTTTAACCTCCTAACATATCTACCCGGCTGATACCGGGAATGGCCGCCTCCGTGGCGGGTGGATTGTCCTCACATTGTAAGTACCGGATCAAATTGGGGTAGAATAACAAAACCTTGTGCCCCACCTTCCGAACAGGGATCGCACCGGCACGGATCCACCGCCTTAGGGTGTATTCGCTCACCGGCAAGCCGTCCTTCTTGGCCCGCTGGACCGCCTCACGAATGGTCATAATTTGGGGCATGATGCTGTACCTCCTGTCCGGTATTCTCGGCGGAAACCTGCGCTAAGTTGGTGTTTTCTTGCTTGTGAGCGCCTTTTCCTCCCTTGCCCGCCCGGTTTGGGTTTTTGCCTAACCGGAACGGCTGCAGCGGGCAGCCTGCAGCCGGACACAGCTTGACCTCTTTGGCAGATCCGTTGCTGCAATCCAGGCATTTCTGCCGGATGGCCTTAATGGGTGTTATGTGTTTTTCTTCCATAGATCATTCCTCCACGATCTCGATCACCGGCACACCAAGGCCCGCAGCCAGCTTGCCGGCAGTAATGGGGGCGCATGTGCCACGGCCTAAAATAGTGCAAAGATTTTGCCGAGATATGCCACTGTTTGCCGCCAGCATTGCCTTTGTCATTCTCTTCTCTGCCAAAAGAATGAGGATCTTCTGCGTCTTCAATTTCATGTTTTCGCCTCCTTTTGATTGTTAGCATTTGCTTGTGTGTCTCGATAATAGCATTATCATTTGATAATGTCAAGAATTTTATTATCTTTTGCTTGTTTTTTTATCCGCAGTGTGTTATTGTACTGTTGAGGTGATTATCGTGACCACTGGAAAACGCATACAGGCCGCCCGTAAAAAAGCCAACTTATCCCAACGAGAACTTGGAGAAAAGCTTGGTGTTTCCGCCTCTATGATAGGTCAATATGAGAACGACTTACGCAAGCCGAAATTTGAAACCTTAAGAAAAATTGCAGATGCTTTGGAAATCCATTGGCTAAATCTTGCCGATGATACGATTGCTGAAGCTTATGATATCGGTTATGAGGAAGGCACTCAGGAACGTTCTTATGTTGAAGCGCAACGTGCTTTATTGACTCAGAGAATAATAGAACGCCGTAATGTCATACTTCCTGATGATCAGGAAATTGTGGATTTCGCATTTGAATATAAAACGTTATCTAACATCAACAAAGAAACTATTCGCAAAATGATAGATTTTTTGAGGGAACAGCAAACAATTGAAAATCCGCCACAGGATTGACCTGCAGCGGATAAAAAAGAACCGCCCCGGTGTTGGAGCACCGAAGCGGTAAATACAGAAAACACCCACCCACTACGATAGGGGCCGTCTGCCCTTTTATTATAGCAGATTTGCCCCGGAAAGGCAAGGAAAATATGGCAACTATTGAGAAAATCTGCGGTAAAAATGGCATTTCTTACCGGATCACCGTATCCGGTGGATTTGATACCACCGGCAAGCGGATCCGCCACAGATCCACCTTTAAGCCGGCCCCGGGTATGACAGAACGGCAGGTACAAAAAGCCGTTCAGCGGGCCGCCGCAGACTTTGAGAGATCTATCGAACAGGGATACGCACTGGACAACCGACAGACCTTTGCAGAGTATGCAGAATACGTGCTGGATCTGAAGGAGCGCACCGGTGCCAAACAGAAAACTCTCGACCGGTACCGGGAGTTGCTGATCCGGATCAATGCCGCAATAGGCCATATGAAGCTATCAGATCTGCGGCCGCAGCATTTGAACAGTTTCTACAAGCAGCTGGCCGCACCGGGTGTACGCATGAATGCGGGATCCGCCACGGCAAAGATCGATCTTGCCGCCTGGCTCAAAGCACACAAGCAAAGCCGGGCAGCGATCGCAGCAGCTGCCGGCGTGGCGGCATCGACCGTCAGCGCCGCCGTACAGGGCCAATCGATCCGGGAGGATAAAGCTGCAGCAATCGCAAAAGCGCTCGGCAAAAAGCCGCAGGAGATCTTCTGCATAGAAAAAGCCGCCTCGCCGCTTGCTGATAAGACGATCCTGGCATACCACCGGTTGATCTCCATTGTCCTGGCACAGGCTGAAAAGGAAATGCTGGTACCCTACAACGCCGCTACAAAGGCCACACCGCCACGTGCAACAAAAGCAGATCCTAACTATTTCCAGCCGGAAACCATTGCAGAGATCCTGGACGCACTGGAGGATGAGCCGATCAAGTGGCGTCTGATCACGCAGATGCTGATTGTCACCGGCTGCCGCCGTGGGGAGATCATGGGCCTTAAATGGGAAAAGGTGGATTTCGAGAATAACCGGGTCAAGATCGACCGGGCCTTGATCACTTCCCCGTCCATGGGCGTGATCGAGAGCACCACCAAAACCAGCGATGTGCGTTACCTGACCTTACCCCGGGAAACGATGGAGCTGCTAAAGCTACACAAGCGGGAGCAGCTGCGCCTGCAGTTCCGGAACGGTGACCGGTGGATCCATAGCGGGTACGTGTTCACTACAGACGCCGGCGATCACATGAACCCGGACAGCATTACCAGCTGGCTTGCAGACTTTTCCCGCCGGCACGATCTACCGCATATCAACCCTCACGCCTTCCGCCACACGGTGGCGTCTGTGCTCCTGGCCAACGGCACCGACATTGTGACCGTGGCGGCGCAGCTGGGCCATGCCAGCGCAAGCACCACAGAGAATTTCTATGCCCATATAATCGAGGAAAACAAGGCAAAAGCCTCTGAATGCATAGCTGATGTTCTACTCCGGAAAAGGGCATAATACCCCCATACAGACCTGTTTTTTAGGGCATTGACCCAAAATTGACCCAAAATGCAAAAACAGGGCATTTGAAAATACCGTAAAAAGTAAGAAAAACCACCGTTTTCAATGTGAAAACGGTGGTTTTCTTTGGCTCCCCTTGTTGGACTCGAACCAACGACCTGCGGATTAACAGTCCGTCGCTCTACCGACTGAGCTAAAGAGGAATATTGGTGTTGGCATTACCTATCTTCCCGGGCAGTCACCCGCCAAGTATTGTCGGCGCACATGAGCTTAACTTCTGTGTTCGGGATGGGAACAGGTGGACCCTCATGGCAATCAATACCAACTCAATTGGATGGCTCAGGCCATCGTTATATCAAAAGCCTTACGGCTTCTAATAGCAAGGAAATTATAGCACCGCAAAATTCCCATGTCAAGAAAAATTTTAGGCGCTTACTCCCTCAAGGCATATACCCTGAAAACTGAACATTGTTTTCTGTTTGCAATCTCGGGTCTGGTCAACACTGAGCCTGCTTAGATCAAGCTTTCGGCTTATTAGTATCAGTCAGCTAAATACATTACTGCACTTACACCTCTGACCTATCAACGACATAGTCTACGTCGAGCCTCAGTGGAGATCTTATCTCAGGGGGAGTTTCACGCTTAGATGCCTTCAGCGTTTATCTCGTCCGCACGTAGCTACCCAGCCATGCCCTTGGCAGAACAACTGGTACACCAGAGGTGCGTCCATCCCGGTCCTCTCGTACTAAGGACAGCTCCCTTCAAATCTCCTACGCCCGCAACAGATAGGGACCGAACTGTCTCACGACGTTCTGAACCCAGCTCGCGTGCCGCTTTAATTGGCGAA
>JAZUNW010000032.1:0-16003 GCA_045604325.1 Faecousia sp.
AGTTGAACAGCACCACGCTGTCGCCGTTGGCAATCTTGGCCACGGGCTCGCCACCCCGGGCGATGACGAAGGCAGGCAGATCCTGGTCGATGCAGCCGGTCTCGGCACGGTAGGTCTCAATGGCCTCGGCGGCAGAGGCAAACATGCGGCCGATGCCCTGGACATGGGTGCGCCAGCCCTTTTCCACCATACCCCAGTTGGCTTCGTAGCGGTCCATGGTAACCTGCATACGGCCGCCGCCGGAAGCGATGGCATAGTCACAGCCTTCGGTATTCAGCTCGCAGAGCACATTTTCCAGCATTTCCACATACTCAAGTGCGGAAGTAGCGGGCACATCACGGCCGTCCAGCAGGATGTGGCAGTAGGCCTTTTTAACACCTTCAGCCTTTGCCTGCTTCAGCAGGGCAATGAGGTGAGCGATGTTGGAGTGAACATTGCCGTCAGACAGCAGACCGATGAAGTGCATAGCCTTACCCTCTGCGTTGGCAACCAGAGCCTTCCAGGTAGCGGATGCATAGAGTGCACCGTTTTCGATAGATTCGCCAACCAGCTTCGCGCCCTGAGAGTAGACCTGACCGCAGCCCAGAGCATTGTGGCCAACTTCAGAGTTGCCCATGTCCTCGTCGCTGGGCAGACCGACGGCAGTACCGTGGGCCTTCAGGTAAGTATGGGGGCAAGTTGCAAGCAGATGATCCAGCGTGGGAGTCTTGGCAACTACAACAGCGTCACCGCTGCCGCCGTCACCCTTGCCCACACCGTCCATAATCACCAATACGATGGGTTTTTCCATAATTATATTACCTCCAAAAGGGAAATCTTCCAATATACATATTTTCAGTCATACTATTCTACTACATTTTTTTAAAAGTTACAAGTTGTTTTTTATTTTTTACGCAACCTTACAAAAAAATCCCCGGGGTTTGCACTTTTTTAAGCACAAATCCCGGAGATCGAGGCTACATTTTCAATTCATAGTGCCCTCGGCACGCTGGAACAACTCGCCGATGCGCCGGCGCAGGGCGATGCCCTCGGGGGTATCCGCCGTGCCCTCATGATCGATCCACGCAGCCGATGCGGCTTGCGCATCCTTCAGAGTCTGCAGGTCCATGGAAAGGTTTGCCACCCGGAAAGTGGGCAGACCGGACTGGCGGCTGCCGAAGAAATCGCCGGGGCCACGCATTTTTAAGTCTTCCTCTGCGATCTTAAAGCCGTCCGTCGTCTTGCAGAAGGCTTTCATGCGCTGCAAGGTGTCGGGGTTTTTGTTGTGGGAGGTCAAAATGCAGTAGCTCTTACTGCCGCCGCGGCCCACTCTGCCCCGGAGCTGATGGAGCTGGGAAAGGCCGAAACGGTCGGCATCCTCAATGACCATCAAGGTTGCATTGGGTACATCCACGCCCACCTCGATAACGGTGGTAGCCACCATCACATCTGCTTCGCCACGGGCAAAGGCTGCCATGGCCGCTTCCTTTTCTTGACCCCTCATCTGGCCGTGGAGCAGCGCAATCCGCAGGTCGGGAAATACGGTCTTTTGCAAGGTTTCCGCCCACACTGTGGCGGCCTTTATGCCGAGGTCTTCGTTTTCCTCCACCGCTGGGCATACCACAAAGCACTGGTGACCCTCCTGCACCTGCTTGCGGATGAATGCATTGATCCGGGCGCGGTAGGATTCATTTACCAGGAAACTGTCCACCGGTTCACGACCCGGGGGCAATTCATTAATAATAGATACTTCTAAATCGCCGTACATCAATAGCGCCAGCGTTCTGGGGATGGGGGTTGCGGACATGACCAGCAAATGGGGATCATTTCCCTTGGCTGACAGCTTAGAACGCTGCCCTACCCCAAAACGGTGCTGCTCATCGGTGATAACAAGGCCCAGGTCTGCAAACACCGTGGCCTCAGAAAGCAGGGCATGGGTACCGATGGCGAAATCCACTGTGCCGTTTTCGATGGCTTCCCGGACTTCCCTTTTCTGCTTGGGTGTCATAGAGCCGGTCAGCAGGGCTGTACGAATGCCCATGGGAGCAAACAGCTTATTTAAGGAATGATAGTGCTGCTCTGCCAGGATCTCCGTAGGTGCCATCAGCGCCGCCTGCCGGCGGTTTCTGATCGTGCAGTAGCCAGCCGCAGCCGCCACCATGGTCTTGCCGCTGCCCACATCACCCTGCACAAGGCGGTTCATGGGAGCGCCGGAGCCGAGGTCTGCCAAGATCTCGTCGATGGCTCTGCACTGGGCACCGGTCAGGGCAAAGGGCAGAGCCTTATAAAAGGCGGAAAGATCTAAATTGTGATAAGGCTCGACTCTTTTTTGGGCGCGGGATGCCCGCATCAGAGAAAGGCCTGCGGAGAAGACAAAGAATTCTTCAAAGATCAGCCGTCTCTTGGCAAGCTCCGCCTCCGCCATGGACTGTGGCTCGTGGATGGCGTAGTAAGCCCGCTCTGCGCCCAAGATGCCATACTGCTTGCGCACTGACTCCGGAATGATCTCCTCCGGCACATCACAGATCGCCAGCGCCTGCCGCACCGCCTTGAGCATAGCAGCACCCGAAAGCCCTGCCGTCAGCGGATAGATGGGCAGCACCCGCCGGGTCACCACCGGTTGGGAATCCAAGGATTCAAAAACGGGGTTGGTCATATTGTAGCCGATAAAATCGCCGCTGACCTGTCCGTAGAAGATATACTCCCGGCCATACTGCAACTGCTCGGCAGCAAATTTGTTGTTAAAGAAGGTCACCGTAAGACGGGCGGTATGGTCCGCGATCTGCACACGGGTCAAGTCCAGACCCTTGCGGATATGGTTGGTGCGGGGCGTGTTCATGACCATGGCCTTGAAGCAGGCAGGCTTGTCCACCTCTAACTTATCGATGGTCACAAGCTGGGTGCGGTCTTCGTAGCCTCTGGGGAAATGGCAGATAAGATCCCGGAGGGTGAAAATATTTAATTGAGCAAATTGCTTTGCCTTGGTAGGGCCAACGCCCTTTAAGATGGTAATGGGATCTGAAAGTCTTGCCATCTGTCCTCACCCTCCTTTTTTATATAGTATAGCACAACTATACAAGATTTTCAAATTTCAGTTTATCGCTCTGTCTGAGCGATAAACTGTAGGGACCGGCGTCCTCGACGGTCCGTCAGAAAATTTGACCTCGATGGGCAAATTTTCTGCAAAAAAAGCCCTGCAACTTAACGATTTTGGTGCATCGAGCCCCAAAATCGTTTCTGACTGTCCGGGAGGCCAGTCCCTACATTGATTATCCCTCAGCCCGCTAAACCGCAATTTATTGACTTGTCCATAAAATGAAAAAACTCCCTCCAAGTCAAACTCGGAAGGAGATATTTTCAGAGAATCAAGCCAGCTTGTTCAGCTTCAGGGTCATGCTGCTCTTCTTGCGGGTAGCATTGTTCTTGTGCAGAAGACCCTTCTGGACAGCCTTGTCCACAGTCTGGACAGCAACCTTGTAAGCACCCTCGGCAGCGGCCTTATCGCCGGACTCCAGAGCAGCGTCAAACTTCTTCAGGTTGGTCTTCAGAACGGACTTGTTGGCCTTGTTCTTCTCATAAGCGATCTTGGAAGACAGGACATCCTTCTTAGAGGACTTAATGTTGGGCATCGTGTTACACCTCCTATGCGCCAAACTTATTCATACGGATAAACATTATAACGCCTGTTTTCCATAAAATCAATCCCTTTTTCAAAATTTTTTTCGGTTTTTAGAGGTGATTTCCGCTTCCCTCACCACTCTTTTGTAAAAAATGCCTTTGTCAAGTCCAATTTTTTGTCCCCAAAAATGTGTGTTGTGAAAAACACGGAGGATGAAAAAGTAGAAACTTTGTCGAATGCTGTCAAAAAAATTTATGTTAACCAAAATTAAATATGCCCCGAAAGCGGTCCTCTGTGGAAAACTCTGTGGACAATGTGGAAAAGTCAGAGTTTTCAACACCTATTTCCCGGGATTTCCCCAACTGAACCCGCCAAAAGCTGTGTATAAAAATGTGCATTGCCTCCGCCATAACCGATCTGCAACCGTGTTACGGAAACGAGCTACCCCCTTTTTCTTCCAGTACATTTTTGCCGAAAATGTTGGCAATTTCTTTTATGAGCACCGATTTTGCGGCTACCGTTTCCAAAGGCCGCCAAATTTTTTGTGCAAAACAGACAAAAGTACTTTGGGTATCTTTGGGATGGAAATGGAGATACTGGTATTACCATTTTTACGCACAGGAGGAAGCCATGCAGGGAAAGGTAGAGATCTGCGGTGTAAATACCGCCCGGCTTAGAACTTTGACCCCCGCGCAAATGGATGAACTGCTCATAAAATCAAAGAACGGAGATGAAGATGCCCGTCAGGCACTGATCGAAGGGAACCTAAGGCTGGTGCTCAGCGTGATCCAGCGATTTGACAAACGGGGTGAGAGCCCGGACGACCTTTTTCAAGTAGGCTGCATCGGTCTGATGAAAGCCATTTCCAACTTCGACCCCACAAAACAGGTAAGATTTTCCACCTACGGTGTGCCCATGATCGCCGGTGAAGTCCGGCGCTACCTCAGAGACAACAGCGCCATCCGTGTCAGCAGATCTATAAGAGATGTGGCATACAAGGTGCTGCAATGCAAAGAAAACCTGATTCTCAGCTTGGGAAGAGAGCCCACACTGGACGAAATATCCGCCCAGCTTTCCATCCCCGTGGAGGATGTCAGTGAAGCTCTGGATGCGGTATGTGCACCCGTGAGCCTTTACGATCCGGTGTATTCTGACGGCGGTGACCCGTTGACGGTGATGGACCAAGTCCGGGATACAAAAAACACGGAGCTCAACTGGATGGAGCACATCACCCTGCGCAGCGCATTCAAAGCCTTGGGCGACCGGGAAAAGCAGATCCTTTCCCTGCGGTTCGTTGGGGGCAAGACCCAAATGGAAGTGGCAGATCTTGTCGGCATCTCCCAGGCACAGGTGTCCCGTCTGGAAAAAGGCGCCATCAACGCCATGCGTAAGCATATCAGCATATCATAAATGATCGTTTATATTAGCATGCACCACCGAAAATGTCATTCCGAGGGCCTTTAGGCCCGTGGGAATCTCCTGCAGAGCAGAATGATACAAAAAAATGGTGCTTAACATTGAAAATTCAAGACATTCAATGTTAATTGGTGCATCAAAATCTGCAGCATTTGTGCTGGAGATTGCCACGTCGCTGTCGCTCCTCGCAATGACACGGGTTTTCGTTACTACGCCGCTAAACGATCATTTACCACGTCTATCATATCCGCGCATTATGCTGCATACTCTGTACCAAATCGCTCAGGGAGGGGTATGGTTATGGGTATGCGCGTCACCCAGCTGCAATGCAAGGAGGTCATCTGCATCGCCGACGGACAGCGGCTGGGCTTCGTCACGGATGTGGAAGTGGAAGTGCCCGGCGGAAATGTGGTGGCCATCGTAGTGCCGGGCCCCTGCCATTTCCTTGGGCTTTTCGGCAGAAAAGATGATTTTGTGATCCCATGGCGGTGTATCAAAAAGATCGGTCCGGATATTATCTTGGTGGATATCAAGCCCGACGACTGTCTTTTCCCAAGACCGGGACTGGGCTGGGGTGTATGATGTGTCAAATTTCAGTTTGACGGTGAGCTGTAAATATCAAACGAGCTTGTCATCCCGAGCGTAGTCGAGGGATCTTGGCACCAATTTGACTGCATATATCCCATAAGTGCGTAGATTCCTCGATTCCGCTTCGCGAATGTTATCGTATGCTTGCCGCTGGCAAGCATGATGATTGAGATTCGCTACGCTATACTCGGAATGACAATTTAGGGGAGAAACTGCCCCATAAACCGCAATTGCCGCTCCATTCCGGAGCGGCAGATTTTTTGTACTAAAATTAAAAAATTTTGGAAAAAATACTTGCAAAATAAAAAGGAATGGTCTATAATGTATCGGCATGGGTCTGCCCATGACACTATTTTAACGCCACACACCCGGTGATCGGCTGCCCCCGTGCCCGAAAGGGCGGGCTCACCGAGATGATCGGGGTGGAGGAAAAACAAAAAAGGAGAAATCAAAAATGTCTGTCGTATCTATGAAGCAACTGCTGGAGGCCGGCGTGCACTTCGGTCACCAGACCCGCCGCTGGAACCCCAAAATGGCCACCTACATCTACACCGAGCGTAACGGTATCTACATCATCGACCTGCAGAAGACCGTTAAGAAGCTGGAAGAGGCCTACAACTTTGTCCGTGAGACCTCCGCTAACGGCGGCAACATCCTGTTCGTCGGCACCAAGAAGCAGGCACAGGACGCCATCAAGGAAGAGGCTGCCCGTTGCGGCGGCTACTATGTCAACGCCCGTTGGCTGGGCGGCATGATGACCAACTTCCGCACCATGCGCACCCGTATCGACCGTCTGGCTCAGCTGCGCAAGATGGAAGCTGACGGCACCTTCGCTATGCTGCCCAAGAAGGAAGTCATCCAGCTGCAGGCTGAGATCGAAAAGCTGGAGAAGTATCTGGGCGGCGTTAAGGAAATGAAGAGACTGCCCGCAGCTCTGTTTATCGTTGACCCCCGCAAGGAGCGCAACGCCATCGCTGAGGCTCACAAGCTGGGTATTCCCATCGTTGCGATCGTTGACACCAACTGCGATCCCGATGAGATCGACTACGTTATCCCCGGCAATGACGACGCTATCCGCGCTATCCGTCTGATCGCTGCTACCATGGCTAACGCTGCCATCGAAGGCCGCCAGGGCGAGGACGCTGTTGCTGAAGTCGCTGAGACCGCTGAGGTTGCGGCTCCCGAGGCTGAGTAATTCATAATTACAGGAGGATACTACAATGGCTTTTACCGCACAGGACGTTAAGACACTCCGCGAGATGACCAACGTCGGCATGATGGACTGCAAGAAGGCCCTGCAGGCTACCGACGGTGATATGGACAAGGCAGTCGACTGGCTGCGTGAGAAGGGCCTGGCCAAGGCCGCTAAGAAGGCTGACCGCATCGCTGCTGAAGGCGTTGCTTACGCGACTGTCGTCGGTGGCGTGGGCGTCGTGATCGAAGTGAACTCCGAGACCGACTTCGCTGCCAAGACCGATGCTTTCATGGATCTGGCCAAGAACTTGGCTACCGCTGTTGCCGAACAGAACCCCGCTGATGTTGAGGCTCTGAAGGCTTGCACCTACCCCGGCTCCAACCTGACCGTCACCGAGATCATGCAGGAGAAGGTCATGTCCATCGGCGAGAACATGCAGATCCGCCGTTTTGCCCGTTACCCCGAGAACACCTCCGTCGCTTATGTCCACATGGGCGGCTCCCACGGCGTTCTGGTCAACCTGGCTGTTGAGGGTGACATCGATGTTACTGAGATGGGCAAGAACGTTGCCATGCAGATCGCTGCTATGAATCCCAAGTACTGGGACAAGTCCCAGGTGCCTCAGGCTGACGTTGACAAGGAGATGGCCGTTCAGGTCGCTCTGATGGACAACGATCCCAAGATGGCTTCCAAGCCCGCTCAGGTCAAGGAGAAGATCGCTCAGGGCAAGCTGGCTGCCTTCTTCAAGGAGAGCTGCCTGCTGCAGCAGGAGTTTGTCCGCTCCGACCTCTTCAAGGGCGACGTTGCCGGCTACATTGCCGACGCTGCCAAGAAGCTGGGCGGCAAGATCACTTTCGTGGATGCTGTGCACTACATCAAGGGCGAGGGCATCGAGAAGAAGGAAGAGAACTTTGCTGATGAAGTCGCTGCTCAGATCGCCGGCGCTCAGAAGTAATTGATCCAAAATAAAAACCCCAACCGAAAGGTTGGGGTTTTTCTTATCTTTAATCGCACACGACATTCTTATAGAGCTTTCTGGTATCATCATATCGGTCGTTGCTTTCCTCGCAGCCGAACACGCCGACGATGTACACACCATCCTTTTCCTTAAAGGCAGACAGTAGGCAGTTACCTGCCGCACCGGTAGTACCGGTCTTCAGGCCGATGGCATTTTTCGTATAATAGCCGGAATCCGGATTCAGCAGCGCGTTGGAATTTTTCCAGGAGATGATCTCGCCGCTTTCATAAACCACCTTGGAATCCTTTTTCATGGCCGCATAGTGGCTGATGACCTCATTGTCAAGGGCCAGCCTTGCGATGATGGTCAAATCATGGCAGGTGGTATAATGGTCTGCCACATGGAAACCGTCAGGATTGCGGAAATTGGAGCCGGTCAGCCCCATAACACCCGCAGTGAAATTCATAAGATCGACAAAGTATGTAATCGCTTCTTTTGCCGGCATATCCGGGTTGCCGGTGGCCGCTCTTGCCGCGGCGGCTGCCAGCACATAGGCAGCGTCATTGCCACTGGGAAGCATCATGCCTTCTACAAGCATGTCCACCGTGAGCTGATTACCTTTATAAATATAGGCAAGAGAAGAACCCTTCGACACCAGACTCAGCTCTTCGCCTGCGGTGATAACTTCTTCCGGATCCAGGTACAGCAGCGCCACATAGGCACTGAAAAGCTTGGTAATGCTGGCAGGATATATCGGCGTATCCTCATTGCCGGAGAGAGCAAGATACTCTCTGCGCTCCATGTCATACACAAAATAGTGCTTTGCATTGAGCTTAAACGGCACAGGGATACCGGGCTCCTCCGGCACCACAGGCAGGGTTGGTGCCTCGGCGGGAGGCTCTGTGGGCGGCTCAGTAGGCGCCGGGGTGGGCGCTTCTGTGGGCGGCTCGGTGGGAGGCTCTGTGGTAGGCTCGGGCTCGGGATTGAACACCTCTGTCACCTGCTGCGTCGAGTCTGAATCCATAGGCGCAGTAGTCTGCTGAGTGCCATCCAGCGTAACACTTGACTGCCGGCTGTCACCAATGCGGATGAACACCGCCACCAGCACCAAAACCAGCAGCACAGCCACTTCCGCAAGTAAAATCTTCTTCACTATCTAAATCTCCTCTATCTTTCCGGGAAATTACTCTCTTCATTATACACGCTTTTTCCAAAAATGGAAGACCCAAAAAATACGGGTGTGCCCCAGTGGGCACACCCGCAAAATTTACAAAAAATCAGATCACATGCAGTGCGATCAACACCTGCAGCACCACGAAAGCCACATAGATAGCAAGCAGCGCAGCACCCTGCCAGCGGAACAGCTTCTTTTTCAGCACAGCAGGCAGCGTCATCAGCGCCATAACGCCGATCATCAGCGGGATCTCCATGACAAGAGAAGTGTTCTGACCAAAGATGGTGCTTCCCTCGGGCACGGCAAAGGGAGAAATGGTGACAGCCACACCGGACACCAGCACCAGATTGAAGATGTTTGCACCGATGATATTGCCCAAAGACAGCGCGCCATGGCCCTTTGCCAAAGCAGTGATGGCAGTAACCAACTCCGGCAAGCTGGTGCACAGAGCAACGATGGTCACACCCACAACCTCGGTGGGGATGCCTGCCATGGTGGCAAGAGAAACGGAAGATCCTTCCAGCATGTCAGCACCCACAGCAATCAGCGCAGCGCTGATGACGAGCACAACAACATCCTTAAGCAAGGAGCCCTGAGGGCCTTCTTCCTCATCGTGCTCCCCTGCTTCCACGGGATTCTTAAAGCCCTGACGGATGGTCAGAAGCATATACACAGCAAATACCAGCAGCATCACGATGCCCAGCCAGCGATCAAATCTTCCGAAGCCGTAAGCCGCCACCACATAAATGGCAGCAGAAACAAAGAAGAAGATAACAGGCATGACGATGGCCTTGCGGTTAACAGGTGCGGGACGGATGGCAATGGTCAGCGCCGAGATCAACGCCGTGTTACAAATGATAGAGCCGATGGCATTGCCGTAAGCAATGGCACCATTTTGGTTGACGGCTGCGGTAGCAGACACCATGACCTCCGGCAAAGTGGTGCCGATGGACACCACCGTTGCACCGATGATGATCTCAGGTACATGAAAACGCTTAGCGATGCCGGTGGCGCTGTCAACGAACCAGTCGCCTCCCTTAATGAGCAGCACCAGACCCACTGCAAACAGTGCCAGGGAGCCTATGAGTGTGTCAGTCAAGCCATTGTACCAAGAAAAAAATGCTTCAAACATAAACATACTCCTTTGTGTATTAAGATAATTGCTTTTTTATTATACACCCAATTATAATAAAATGAAAGCATTTTTATTAAAAAAGCGCGCTTCACCGTAGAAGTGCGCTTTTTAATATGCAGTTTACACGCCGTAGATCAGCCAGATGTAGATATACGCAGGAATGATAGCCGCCAAAGTGAAGGGGATGCCGATCTTAAAGAAGTCAGAATTCTTGACTTCGTAGCCCTCACGTCGCAAGATGCCGATACCGGTGATGTTGGCAGACGCACCGATAGGAGTACAGTTACCACCCAGAGTAGCGCCGCTGAGCAGGCCGAAATACAAAGGCGTGGCAACCAGGCCTGCATCCACACCCATCTGGGTGGACAGCTGGGCTGCCAGAGAGGCAATGACCGGGATCATAGTGGCAACATAGGGAATGTTATCAATAAAGGCAGAGATCACCACAGATGCCCAGACGATGACAGTGTACAGCAGGAACACATCGCCGCCGCCTAAGTTTGCCAAGAGATTCGCCAGTGCATCGATAACGCCCATATACTTGATGCCGCCGATCATCAGGAACAGACCCACAAGCAGGCCCAAAGTCTCAAAGTCGATGGCTTTCAGAGGGTCAAGGATGTCCGCTGCGGTCTTCTTTTTGCAGAAGTTGTAGATAAGGCCCACCGCCAATAGCGCACAGCAAATAAGACCGTTGATCTCTGCAGGCAGGTTCCAGCTGTCGGGAGCAAAGGAAGCGCAGATCAGCAGCACAATGGTGCCAACCAGCAGTACAGAGGGAACATAATCCGTAACCACTGTACGCTCACCGGTGCGGGGAATGGGCGCCTTTTCCTTGCGGAAAATGAAGGCAAGGATCAAAGCAGAAAGCACAGCGCCCAGCTCCACCGCAAAGAAGATGGAGGGCTTGCCCTGATACCAGAAGAAGTCCATGAAGCTCATATCCAGGGCAGAGCCTAACATGATGGCGGTGGTATCGCCAACCAAGGTGGCAGCACCCTGTAGATTGGAGGACACGGCAATGCCGATGATAAAGGGGACGGGGTTGGTCTTCAGCTTTTTGCAGATGGCCAAAGCAACGGGGGCCACCATCAGAACGGTTGCCACATTGTCCACAAAGGCGGATATCACACCGGCAAACAGCGCCAGTGCTACCGCAGCCATCTGGACATTGGGGACTTTCTCCATAATGAGATCTGCAAGGAGCGACGGCATCTTGCTCTCAATAAAGAGGGCCACAAGGCCCATGGTGCCCGCGATCATCAAAAGAACGTTGAAATCCAGCTCTCCGATGATGTTTCCTACAGGCAGCATACCCGTGACAATAAACACCAGGCCGGAAGCAAGGGCAATGTAGGGGCGGTACTTGCTAAAGGTAAGCATCAATACATAGGTCACTGCAAATAAGGCAATCGCGTAAATCATAAAAAACACTCCTTTTATAAATAACCGATTGATAAGCTGCGCTTTTGAGCGCAAAAAAACCGTGCCAGCAAACGCCGCGCACGGAAATAAAAGGAGTACCATGCATAGCCATCTGCCAATACATGAGTCTTGCATACTACCGCAAGCCAGGCCCTAAGGCCGGAGTGTTGACTTGCGCGGCAAAAGCCTATGCTACTCCCTCATACATTATAGAAATATAGCACTTTCTTCCTACATTGTCAATCTCTCCTGCTGTAATATTCTATGCAATATTACAGCAATTTGTCCGGCGCTTGACAATTTTGCCTGCCCGGAAGTATAATCGTGCCATTACCCACTAAGGAAAAGAGATGATTCCATGAAAAAGAAGCTGCTGCGCACGGCCTTTCTCGACACAGTTCCTGTGATGACCGGTTATCTTGTGCTGGGCATCGGCTTTGGTATTTTGCTGCTGCAAAACGGCTACGGCTTTTGGTGGTCGCTGGCTATGAGCGTGTTCATCTATGCCGGTTCTATGCAGTATCTGGCGGTCAGTCTGCTCTCCGGCGGTGCTTCTTTGCTCACTGCCGCTCTGACCACCTTGATGGTAAACGCAAGACACCTCTTTTACGGTATCTCCATGATAGAACGCTACCGAGGAACCGGCAAAAAGAAGCCCTATCTGATCTTCGCACTGACCGACGAAACCTACTCTCTCGTCAGCAGTGCGAAAGTGCCCGAGGACACAGAACGCCACAGCTACTTCTTTCTTGTTTCCCTTCTGGATCAGTGCTACTGGGTGGCCGGTTGTGTGCTGGGCAGCCTTTTGGGCACGGTACTGCCTATCAATTTCGAGGGCATCGACTTTGCGCTGACTGCCCTGTTCGTCACGGTGTTTGTAGACCAGTGGCTCAGTACAAAAAATCACCTGCCCGCAATTATCGGTGTTATGTCAACCGCTATCTGTCTTCTGCTGTTCGGTGCAGATATTTTCCTCATCCCTTCCATGGTCCTCATCGCGCTGCTGCTGACGGTATCCTGCAAGACCGGAAAGGAGGCGCGCCATGCATGATGTCCTTTTCGTTGCTGTGGTATCTGCCGTTACCATAGCCCTGCGGTTTTTGCCTTTCCTCATCTTTCGCGAGGGAAAGCCCTTGCCCGGCTGGCTGACCCATCTCGGCAAAGTCCTTCCCTATGCCATCATGGGCATGCTGGTGGTGTACTGCCTCAAAGGCATCTCTTTTGCCGCTTCGCCTTTTGGCATCCCGGAGCTGCTTGGATGCGCTGCGGTGGCGCTGCTGCATATCTGGAAACGCAATACCCTTCTAAGCATCGGCGGCGGCACGGTGCTGTATATGGTGCTGGTACAGCTGGTGTTCTAAGGGCGCTTGACAATCCCTTTTGGGGTTTCTATAATAAAAATATAACAAACATAAAGGAGCGATCAACTATGGAATACCGTATGACCATCGCAGGACTGGAGCGGGATCTTCCCATCTGCCCCGTGAACGATACGCTGTACATTGCCGGCTTTGTTATTTTCGGCGATCAGGAGCTGACTGTCGCCTGTGCAGCAGAGCTTTTGAAGCGGGCTCCCAAGTATGACTACATCATCACCGCTGAAGCAAAGGGCATCCCCCTTGCTCACGAAATGGCTCGTCAGGCCGGTGACAAGAAGTACATCCTCGCCCGGAAAGCCCCCAAGCTGTATATGCGGGATCTTTTTGAGGTTTCCGTCCAGTCCATCACCACCGCCAAGGAGCAGAAGCTTTATCTGGACGGCGCCGATGCCGCTCTGATGAAGGGCAAAAAGGTGCTGATCGTAGACGATGTGATCTCCACCGGTGAAAGCCTGCGGGCACTGGAAGTGCTGGTAGAAAAGGCCGGTGGCATCATCTGCGGCCGGATGGCGATTTTGGCTGAGGGCGACGCCCAGGAAAGAGAAGATCTCATCTATTTGGAAAAACTCCCCCTCTTCAACCCCGACGGCACGGTTATGGAATAATCTATTTTCCCCTGCGGTGCAAACCGCAGGGGATGCTTTACTTTTTGCCTGCGCCGTGATAAAATGGCGTCAAACAAGTCACGAAGGAGAATGCTTTATGGCAAGAAAACGCCGTGCTGTACCCCCCATAATCGCTGTGCTTGCAGTGATCCTGACCTGCCTTTTGGTGCTGGCGATCTTTTTGGAGGTGAGTCACTCCCCCGCTAACCCCACAGAGCCCACCCCCACTGTCACCGACGCACCTACTGACCCTCCCACGGATCCCCCCACCGATCCCCCTACGGAGCCCCCCGTTGTTAAGGAAGCCACCGCCACCATCGGCTCTGTCGGTGACATTTTGATGCACGACGGTGTCAGAAACAGCGGCTATGACAAGGCTAGCGACAGCTATAATTTCGATTACCTGTTCCAATACATTGCCCCCTACCTTAAAAAGCTTGATTATGCGGTTGCCAATTTGGAGACCACGCTGTGCGGCCTGGATAACGGCTACGAGTATAACGGTTATCCCCACTTCAATGCTCCGGATTCCATCGTTGACAGCGCTATGGCAGCCGGCTTTGATATGCTGCTGACCGCCAACAACCACATCTACGATACCGGTCACAAGGGCTTTATCCGCACCCAGGAGGTGCTGGCAGACCGGGGTATGGACAATTTGGGCACCAAGCTTACGGAAGATGCCCCTAATTATATTGTAAAGGACATCAACGGCATTAAGATCGGCATGATCTGCTATACCTACAACACCAGCCAGAACGACGAAGGAAAGATATCCTTGAACGGAATCCCCCTTTCCAAGTCCGATTCCAAGCTGGTCAACTCCTTTCATTCCGGCAAGCTGGACAGCTTCTACTCCAAGCTGGAGGGGGAACTGGAGGCGATGAAAAATGCCGGTGCGGAGGCAACCGTGCTGTTCATCCACTGGGGCGAAGAATATCAGACCAAGCCCAATAATACCCAGAAGAAGATCGCCCAAAAGCTGTGCGATCTTGGCATCGATGTCATCATCGGCGGCCACCCCCATGTGGTGCAGCCGGTTGCTCTGTTGGAGAGCACCACCGATGAAAGTCACAAAACTCTGTGCCTGTACTCTACCGGCAATATCGTTTCCAATCAGCGCAAGACCAATGTTCTCAAAAGCGGTCATACCGAAGACGGTGTGATCTTCAGCGTCACTTTTGCCAAGTATTCTGACGGTACTGTGGTAGTCGAAAGCACCGAGCTGATCCCCACATGGGTCAATATGTACACGAAGTCCGGCCAGCGGTACTATGACATTCTGCCTATGGATCATGCCACAGAAAGCTGGAAGGCTAATCTTGGCATTTCGGATTCCACTGTGAAGCTGTGCCAGGAATCCTACGGCCGCACCATGAAGCTGGTAGCCGACGGCATGGCTGATGCAAACGCATACTACAGCGCAAATCAAGCGCTGGTGGAAAACGCAATCGGAGTGAAAACGAATGGCTGAATACGAGCTGGTTCGTGAGATCCAGAATTTGTGCCGCAATAACCAAATGCGGGATGTGTTCTTTGAAGAAGTGGAGACGGACGACCCCGAGGAGTATGTCCGCTCCCTCTTAAAAGGAAACGATGTAACTCTCACCGCAGACTATGGCAAAGGCGGCGCTGTGACTGTGTACGCAAGCTGTGATGGGCTGACGCAGAAATTTATTTTCACCCCCATTTAAATTTTTTAAAAACCCTCTTTACAAAACCGGACTTTTCTGCTATAATTCAACCCGTTCCACCATTTGGCCCGGTGGTGCAGTCGGTTAGCACGCCAGCCTGTCACGCTGGAGGTCGACGGTTCGAGTCCGTTCCGGGTCGCCATGTAAAAAACCTCTTTTGTCTTCCGGACAAAAGAGGTTTTTTACAATGATATCCGTTCCTGTCGGAACGGGTGATATGTCTTCGATATGATATCGCACTTCGTGCGATGATATATGCCTTCGGCATATGAAGGAACGGATATTATATCATATTTGCAACGCAAATATATCATGCGGCAACGCCGTATATCATATCGAGATAGCGATATATCATTGAAAATATAGCATTTCTATGATATAATACCGATGAAAGAAGGGGTAATTATGTCCGAAAACAAATTGCTTGACTTATCTTTTGAATTTCGCCATAAAAAGAAAAACCACCCACCGGGTGGTTTTTTCTTTTTATAAGGGTTGGGACGGACTCGAAAGATTAAATGCAACAGTCCGGTGGACTGTTGCTTGCCGCCGGCTGGACGGCGGCAACACAATAATTTCCACGCAGTGGAAATGCAAACGAGTCCGTTCCGGGTCGCTACCATAAATGATCGTTTACCGTACCACCAAAAATGCTGTCATCCCGAGCGGAGTGAAACGGAGCCGAGGGATCTTGGCACCGATTTTAATGCAAATATAAACGAAATGCGTAGATTCCTCGACTTGCTGACGCTCCCTCGGAATGACATCTCTGGTAGTGCTTGCTAAGTTAAACGATCATTTATCTTACGTTAAAATCTCCTGCAAGCGCTGACGCA
>JAZUNW010000033.1:0-5287 GCA_045604325.1 Faecousia sp.
CCCTACATAAATAATCGCCGCACCCAATGGGTGCGGCGGGATTTTTAGAATCTGCACTTCTCTTCGCTGTAAGCCTTCTGCTCACTGATGGGGGTACAAGTCGGGTGTAGGCATGTCGTTCTGTGTGCCAAGGGGGTGCAATAGTTGCTTGTCTTCCTAAGACCGCTTGGCCTCCGACTTCCCTACATAAATAATCGCCGCACCCAATGGGTGCGGCGGTATTTTTAGAATCTGCACTTCTCTTCGATGTAAGCCTTCAGCTCACTGATGGGGATACGGACCTGCTCCATGGTGTCACGGTCACGGACGGTGACGCAGTTGTCAGCTTCCGTTTCCTCGTCGCCCACAGTCTGGAAGTCCACGGTGATACAAAGGGGTGTGCCGATCTCGTCCTCACGGCGGTAGCGCTTGCCGATAGAGCCGGCATCGTCAAAGTCCACCATGAAGTCCTTCTTCAGCTCCTTGTAGATCTCCTCAGCCTTGGGGCTCAGCTTCTTGGAAAGGGGCAGGACGGCTGCCTTGAAGGGGGCAAGAGCGGGATGCAGGTGCAGCACGGTGCGGATATCGGGGTTGCCCTTCTTGTCTTCGCCCACCACTTCCTCGTCGTATGCCTCGCACAGGAATGCCAGTGCCACACGGTCGCAGCCCAAGGAAGGCTCGATGACATAGGGAATGTAATGTTCATTCTTTTCCTGATCGTAGTACTCAAGGTTCTTGCCGGAGGCTTCCTGATGGCGGCCCAGGTCATAATCGGTACGGTCAGCAATGCCCCACAGCTCACCCCAGCCATTGCCGAAGGGGAACTGATACTCGATATCGGTGGTAGCGCGGGAATAGAACGCCAGCTCCGCGGGGTCATGGTCACGAAGCCGCAGGGAATCTTCCTTGATGCCCAGGGAGATCAGCCAGTTCTTGCAGAAGTCCTTCCAGTAGGCAAACCACTCTAAGTCGGTGCCGGGCTGGCAAAAGAACTCGCACTCCATCTGCTCAAACTCACGGGTACGGAAGGTGAAGTTACCGGGGGTGATCTCGTTACGGAAAGCCTTGCCCACCTGGCAGACACCGAAGGGCAGCTTCTTGCGGGTGGTGCGCTGGATGTTGGCAAAGTTTACGAAGATACCCTGTGCGGTCTCGGGGCGCAGGTAAGCAACAGAGGAAGAGTCCTCGGTAACGCCGATTTTGGTCTGGAACATGAGGTTGAAGTTACGGATGGAAGTAAAGTGATGTTTGCCGCAGTTGGGGCAGACCACATCCTCATGGTCAGCAATGAAATCGTTCATCTGGTCGGTGTTCATAGCATCCACATTGACAGCCTTGCCGCTTTCAGAAGCGGAGATCAGCTGGTCCGCCCGCTGACGGGAGCCGCAGCCCTTGCAGTCCACCAGAGGATCGGAAAAGCTGCCCACGTGACCGGTGGTGACCCAGGTCTGGGGGTTCATGATAATGGCGGCATCGAGACCCACATTATACTCACTTTCCTGCACAAACTTCTTCAGCCATGCCTTCTTGACGTTGTTCTTGAACTCCACGCCAAGAGGACCGTAGTCCCAGGAGTTGGCAAGGCCGCCGTAAATTTCAGAGCCTGCATAGACATAGCCTCTGTTTTTGCATAAGGTCACGATCATATCCAAAGTCTTTTCGCTGTTTTTCATGTGTGTTTCCTCCCCGGTCGGGTAATTATTCTTAATTGTGTATTATAATGGAAGTTGCATGGTAAATCAAGCATTTTGTTCCTGTGCAACCAGCTCGGGACCCAAGTCCTCTGCCATCATATTATAGATTTTCTCACTGAGCTCCACCGTGGTCATACCGGCATACGCTTCCGGCTGGATCACATCCAGCAGGTGCATCTGGATATGGGTGGGCTTTAACCTGGCCATATTTTCAAAGAGGTACTGGGTATTTTGCAAAGTGCAGACTACGATGGGCACATTGGTCTTTGTGGCGATCTTGAAAACGCCGTGGCGGAAATGGTGGAGCTTGCGGTTAGGGCGGATATAGCCTTCCGGGAACACCGCAATGCTGACCTCGTCATCCTTGATAAGCTGAATGCACTTTAAGATGGTCTTTAAGGCCTCACGGTCATTTTCCCGGTTGATGGGCTGGCACATCAGCTTATGCATGATCTTGCCCACCAAAAACATGGAGCTAACCTCCCGCTTGGAGATGAAAGCCAGCTGGCTTTCCGGGAAGCAGTGCAGCAGTACAACAGGGTCTGCATCACTGATGTGGTTGCACACCAGCAGAAACCGGCCATCTTTCGGTATCTTCTCCGCGCCGGTCTTATGGATCTTGATCCTCAGCACCGGCACCAAAGAACTGATGTACAGCCGCAGCATGGTGCGATAGAATTTACTGTCGTGCTCCTGCGGGCTCGAAAAGTCTACGATGCAGCTCATAAACCACAAAAAGCCGAAGGCCAGGGCCACCAGCGCCAAAAAGATCAGAGGAAAAGCTACAAGTATCATCCCGCCTGACAGCACGGCGATCACCAGTGCCAGCAGCAGAAGTCCGACCAGAAGCATACAGATTCCCTCCAAATACCAGAATTTTCTCTATTATACAGCTTTTTATTCCCAGAAACAAGCCCAAATATGAACAAACCCTTTTTTCACTTTGGGGGTAGAAATTGTAAGTTTAGACTGGTATAATGATTACAATGTATAAATCAACCCCGAAAGGAAAGATAGAATATGGGTCTGTCCGCAACCGCGCCGTGGATTCGTTTTTACGGCGACACCCCCGCCACCATTGATTACCCTCACAAGACGATGTATGGGATGCTCTGTGATACTGCCAAGCAGTACCCCAGCAACATCGCCTACATTTTCCAAGGCAAGGAGACTACCTACGCAGCATTTATGAAGCGCATTGAGGCCGCCGCAAAGGGCCTTTATCATATGGGTATCCGCAAGGGCGACCGGGTCACCATCTGCATGGCCAACACCCCTCAGGCGGTGGATTGCTTTTATGCTCTCAACGCCATTGGTGCGATCCCCAATATGATCCACCCTCTGTCTGCCGCTTCCGAGATCGCCTTTTATCTGAATGTTTCCCACTCCAAGGCCATTCTGACTTTGGCACAGTTCTATGAAAAGGTAGCATCTGTGCAAGACAAGCTGGAGCAGCCGGTAGAAATCCTCATCGCCCGCATTGCAGACGAGCTTCCTTTCCCCTTAAATATGCTTTACCCCGTCACCAAGGGCGGCAAGGCAGACAAAGTGCCTGCAGGGGACGGCTTTACCCTGTGGAACGACATGGTCGCAGCCGGCAAGGGTGTGCAGCTGCCCGCTGACGAGGGCAAATACGATGATTGCGGTGCGATCCTCTACAGTGGCGGCACCACCGGCACCAACAAGGGCATACAGCTCAGCAACCTTAACTTTAACGCATTGGGCATGCAGACCATCGCCGCATCCGGCTTTGGCAGCGTGGCCGGCATGAAGATGCTTTCCATCATGCCCGTGTTCCACGGCTTCGGCCTTGGTATCGGCATCCACACCGCCCTCATCGGCGGCGCCACCTGCATCTTAGTGCCCCAGTTCAGCATTAAAGTATATGCCGACACCCTCAAAAAGTACAAGCCCAATCTGATCCCCGGCGTGCCCACTCTCTTTGAGGCGCTGCTGCGGGCGGAGGACCTGCAGGGAGAAGACCTAAGCTTTTTGAAGGGCATCTTCTCCGGCGGCGACAGCTTGAGCCCGGAGCTCAAGAAAAAAGTTGACACATTCTTAAAAGACCACAACTGCCAAGAGCAGATCCGGGAGGGCTACGGCACCACCGAGTGCGTCACCGCCTCCTGCCTGACTCCCAAGGACTATGCCCGCAGCGGCTCTATCGGTGTTCCCTTCCCGGATGTATACTATAAGATCGTCAAATCCGGCACTACCGAGGAATGCCCGCCCAATATCGAGGGCGAGATCTGTATTTCCGGTCCTACGGTCATGCTGGGCTATATGGATCAGCCCGAGGAAACCGCAAACACACTGAAGCCCCACGGCGACGGCCGTATCTGGCTCCACTCCGGCGACTTGGGTCATATGGACGAGGACGGTTTTATCTACTTCCGCCAGCGGCTTAAGAGAATGATCGTCACTTCCGGCTACAATGTCTATCCCTCTCAGCTGGAAAACATCATTGACGGACATGATAAGGTGCTGCTTTCCTGCGTCATCGGCATCAAGGATGAATACCGGGGTCAGAGGATCAAGGCTTACATCGTGCCCATGCCCGGCATCGAACCAAGTGAAGAACTGAAAGAAGAACTGCTTGCCTACTGCAGCAAGCACATTGCAAAATACGCCCTTCCCCGGGACATTGAGTTCCGCTCAGAGCTTCCCAAGACCTTGGTGGGCAAAGTAGCGTACCGGGTTTTGGAGGAAGAGGCCGCAAAGGAGCAAGGTTAATGAAAAACCGCATATGGGAACTGGACGCACTGAGGGGCATTTGCATCTTAGGTGTGATCGTTGTCCATTTTATATATGATATTACCGTGCTTTACCCTTTGGTTGCCTGGACACCGCCGGATGTCTTCCTGTTCGTTCAGCAATGGGGCGGTGTGCTGTTTTTGCTGATCTCCGGCATCTGTGCCACCTTAGGCTCCCGGTCCGTAAGACGGGGCATCATCGTATTTTGCTGCGGGCTTTTGTGCAGCGCCGTTACAGCGGGAATGCATTTTCTTGGCATGGCTACCAAGGACATTATCATCTACTTCGGTGTGCTGCACTGCCTTGGCATCTGCATGATTTTGTGGCCGGTTTTCAAAAAGATGCACCCCATTAGCCTGATTTCCCTGAGCGCTGCCCTCGCCGCCATCGGCTTTGTTCTTGCCCATATGCGGGGCGCTACCCTCTTGCTGATGCCTCTGGGCTTGGTGCCCCAGGGTTTTGCTTCTTCCGACTATTTCCCTTTGCTGCCCAACCTTGGATTTTTCCTCTTTGGCGCGGCACTGGGTAAGCTTGCCTACCGGGAGGGAAAAAGTCTGCTGCCCAAGACAGACGTAGGAAGCCCCATTTTGAAATTCTTACAGCTGTGCGGTAGACACTCCCTTTGGATCTACCTGCTGCACCAACCCATCTTAAACGGCATCTGCTGGCTGCTGATGCTGACCCGATAAATTGCGGCTTAGCGGTGAGATCATCTACACACCCTGTCCCGGGGAGAGGGTTCCCAGTGGAAACACTGGGCGGGTGTGGTGTGGCGTGCACCAAAGCTTTGGAATAAGCCTGTTACAGTGCAGAAACCGAAACATTTCCGCCCGCATACCACATCAGTCACCGTTTGGAGC
>JAZUNW010000034.1:0-35307 GCA_045604325.1 Faecousia sp.
GCTATGTATCAGGCTGCGATCCAAGAATTTATTGGTAAATTTATGGCTAAGTCTGTATAATCTGCTGCCACACAGCTGGTGGTTATTATGTTTGAATTGAAGATAACCGGGGGTAAGGCCCGTCGTGACGATTTTACCTGCGCCCACGGCACGGTGCAGACCCCGGTATTTATGAATGTCGGCACTCAGGGCGCTATCAAGGGCGCACTCAGTGCCGAAGATCTGAAGAATATCGGCTGTCAGGTAGAGCTGTCTAACACTTATCATCTTCATCTGCGGCCCACCGACAAAGTAGTCCGGGAAATGGGCGGACTTCACAAGTTTATGACTTGGGACGGTCCAATCCTTACGGATTCCGGCGGATTTCAGGTATTTAGCCTTTCCAGCCTTCGCAAAATCAAGGAAGAGGGCGTTTACTTTTCTTCACACATAGACGGCCACAAAATCTTCATGGGCCCGGAAGAGAGCATGCAGATCCAGTCCAATCTGGGCTCAGACATCTGCATGGCATTTGATGAGTGCATTGAAAATCCTGCACCCCGGAAGTATGTTGAAGAAAGCGTAGCCCGCACTACCCGCTGGCTGGAGCGGTGCAAAGCCGAAAACGCCCGTTTGAACGCTCTTCCCGATACTGTCAACCCCAATCAGATGCTTTGGGGTATCAACCAAGGCGGCACATATGCCGATATTCGTGTTGACCACATGAAGCGTATCGCTGATCTTGACCTGCCTGGATACGCTATTGGCGGTTTGGCGGTTGGTGAGACAGCTGAGGAGATGTATGACATCATTGAATCCGTTGAGCCTTTCATGCCCAAGGAAAAGACCCGCTATCTCATGGGTGTCGGAACGCCCACAAACATTATTGAAGCCGTTGCACGGGGTGTTGACTTTTTTGACTGCGTTATGCCTGCCCGGAATGCCCGCCACGCAAGACTCTTTACATGGGATGGCGCTATCAATCTGAAGAACGCAAAGTACCAGTTGGATGAAAATCCCATAGATCCCAAGTGCGACTGTCCGGTCTGCCGCCGTTACAGCCGTGCCTATATCCGCCATCTGTTCGTAGCCGAAGAGATGCTTGCCATGCGCCTTGCAGTTATGCACAACCTTTATTTCTACAATAAACTGATGGAAAGGATCCGTAACGCCTTGGACGAAGGCACTTTTGATGCTTTCCGCAATGAATATTCTGTTAAATTAAGCCAAAGAATCTAAATTCTGCTTGCTTTTTATTGATTCGATGGTATAATAAATTCGATTAAAATGAAAAAGGAGTTTTTTCAATGTTACAGTTTTTAGAAGCAACCGGTACACCCGCGCCCGGTATGGACATTACCAGCACCATTATCATGCTGGTTGTTATGGTCGGTATCTTCTATTTCATGCTGATCCGCCCCGAAAACAAGCGTAAAAAGGAAGCCGAGCAGATGCGCTCCGCTCTGAAGACCGGCGACAAGATCACCACCATCGGCGGTGTTACCGGCACTGTTGTCAGTGTTAAGGATGACCGTTTTGTCATTGAGACCGGTGCAGATCAGGTTCGCATTGAGTTTGCAAAGTGGGCTCTTTCTTCCAACGACAGCGCTGCTGAGGCTGCTGCCGCTGCAAAGAAGAAGGCTGAGGAAGACAAGGCTAAGGCCAAGGCTGCCAAGAAAGCTGAGAAGAAGCTGTAAAATGAAAACGGACTTCGGAAAACCGAAGTCCGTTCTTTATTTCTCGTAGTCGAGGATTTCTTTTGCGATGTAAACAGGGCGGTTTTTGCTCTGTTCGTAGGTTTTACCCACATATTCGCCAATAATACCGATACAGAATAGCTGCATACCGCCAAGGAACAGAGTCAGCACAATAATGGTTGCATAACCGGGAACATCGATACCCGTGGTTAACTTTTCGATCAGTACGATTACAAGATAAATAAGGGCAGCAGCCGCAGTCAGGAAACCAAGATAGGCTGCGATTCGCAGAGGACGGGTAGAGAAGCCGATGATACCGTCAATTGCATAGTTCATCAGCTTGCGGAAACTCCATTTGGTCTTACCGGCGGTACGGGGGCGGGCTGTATAAGGGATAAATTCGGTGTTGTATCCCACCCAGGAGAACAGCCCCTTGGAGAACCGGTGATATTCTCCCAAAGACAGCAGACTCTCGGCAACGCTGCGACGGAAGGTACGGAAATCACTGGCATCGGAGCGCAGGGTCACATCCGAAAGCCCGTTAATAACGGTATAAAAGCTTTTCTTGAAGAAAGAGAGCACCTTACCCTCGCCGCGGCGGTCTTGATAGGCGGCAACCACATCGGTATCCGGATTATTATCCAGCATTTTCACCATTTCCCGCACGATCTCCGGCCGCTGCTGCAGGTCTGCATCGATGAGACTGATGTATTCACCGCTGGCATGCTGCATACCTGCATAAAGTCCGGATTCCTTGCCGAAATTCCGGGAGAAGGACACCACCTTAACGGGGCATTTCTGGGAGGCGTGGATCTTCTTCAGATTATGCAGGGTCGCGTCCTGACTGCCGTCATCAACGAAAACAATCTCATAATCATAACCGCAACCGTCAAAAGCAGAAATGACCGCACTTTGAAATGCAGCAACATTTTCCGCTTCATTATAGCAGGGGACTACCAAAGATAATTTCATGGAAATCAACTCCAAGGCTGTAATTTTCTCCATTATATGTTATTTTCGCAACATCGTCAAGAAAAGATAGGCGTTTTTGGAATTCAAAGTTGACACACCCGGAAAAATGTGTTAAATTACCCCTATAAATGCATAGATGGAGAGGTTCTGCAACCAAATTACCTTTCAGAGAGTGTCCGGTTGGTGTAAGGGCACAGGATAAGTTGTGGATGGTCGCTCCGGAGCAGGCTTTTTGAAGGAAAGTAGGGAAGTCCGGGTGTGCCCGTTACAGCTTTTAAGTGCCCGAAAGGGAATTCAGGTGGTACCGCGGAATTTATTTCGCCCTGAGAGTGTATGCTCTCGGGGCGTTTCTTTTTTGAAAGGAGAAATCATTATGGCAAGAGAACTGCCCAAGGTCTATGAACCCCAGCAGGTGGAAAATGAAATCTACAAGATGTGGGAGGACGGCGGCTACTTTAAGCCCGCCGGAAAAGAGGGGGCGAAGCCCTTTACCATCGTTATGCCGCCTCCCAACGTTACCGGCCAGCTCCACATGGGCCATGCAATGGACGCAACCTTGCAGGATACCCTCATCCGTTTTAAGAGGATGCAGGGCTTTGACGCGCTATGGGTGCCCGGTACGGACCATGCAGGCATTGCCACCCAGATCAAGGTGGAAGAGGAGCTGCGGAAAAAGGAAAACTTAAGCCGTCACGATCTTGGCCGTGAGAAGTTTTTGGAGCGAGTCTGGGCGTGGAAGCATCAGTACGGCAACCGCATCGTTGAACAGCAAAAGAAGTTGGGTGCTTCCTGCGACTGGGATAGAGCCCGCTTTACCATGGACGAAGGCTGCTCCAAGGCAGTTCGTGAAGTGTTCGTTTCTCTTTACGAGAAGGGTCTGATCTATAAAGGCAGTCGTATCGTTAACTGGTGCCCTAACTGTGTGACCGCACTTTCTGATGCTGAGGTCGAGTATGTGGACAAGCCCGGCAAGCTGTGGCACCTTAAGTACCCCATCGAGGGTGAAGAGGGCCGCTATGTCATCGTGGCTACCACCCGCCCCGAGACCATGCTGGGCGATACCGGTGTTGCTGTCAACCCCAATGACGAGCGGTATCAGGATATCATCGGCAAGAAGTGCATTCTGCCTCTGATGAACCGGCCGATTCCCATTGTTGCTGATGAGTACGTGGATCTGGAATTCGGCACCGGCTGTGTGAAGATGACTCCCGCTCACGACCCCAACGACTTTGAGGTGGGCCTGCGCCATAATCTGGAGACCATCCGTGTCCTTGACGATAACGGCAAGGTCAACGAGCTGGGTGGTAAATACTGTGGCATGGAACGGTATGAGGCCCGCAAGGCAATCGTTGCCGATCTGGAAGCACTGGGTCTGCTGGAAAAGATCGAGGATCACCAGCACAATGTAGGCACCTGCTACCGCTGCAGCAATGATGTGGAACCCATCGTTTCCGCTCAGTGGTTTGTGAAGATGGAGCCCCTTGCAAAGGAAGCCATCCGCTCTGTCCGTGAGGGTGAGACCAAGTTTGTGCCCGAGCGTTTCACCAAGAACTATATGAACTGGATGGAAAACCTCCATGACTGGTGTATTTCACGTCAGCTATGGTGGGGCCACCAGATCCCTGTTTGGTACTGCGCAGAGTGCGGTCACATGACCTGCACCAGAGAAGATCCCAACGCATGTGAAAAGTGCGGCAGCACCAATATCGAGCGTGATCCCGATGTGCTGGATACCTGGTTCAGCTCCGCTCTTTGGCCCTTCTCCACTCTGGGTTGGCCGGAAGAAACAGCTGATCTTGCCAAGTTCTATCCCACCGATGTTTTGGTCACCGGTTACGATATCATCACCTTCTGGGTCTCCCGTATGATCGTTTCCGGTCTGGAGCACATGCAGAAAGCACCGTTCCACACAGTTCTCATCCACGGTCTTGTCCGCGATAATCAGGGCAGAAAGATGAGTAAATCCCTTGGCAACGGCATAGACCCGCTGGAAATGATCGAAAAGTACGGCTGCGACGCCCTGCGTATGAACATGGTCACCGGTAACTCTCCCGGAAACGACATGCGTTTCTATGTGGAGCGGTGCGAGGCGATGCGTAACTTTGCTAACAAGCTGTGGAATGCCAGCCGTTATGTGCTGATGAACCTGGGTGAGGATGCAAAGAACGAGCTGCCCGATGTATCTAAGCTTGAAATTGCTGACAAGTGGGTGCTTTCCAAGCTGAATACCTTGATCGCCGAGGTTACCGAAAACCTCGAAAAGTATGAACTGGGTGTTGCTGTTCAGAAGATCTACGATTTTGTTTGGGATACCTACTGCGACTGGTATATCGAGCTGACCAAGGCTCGCCTTTACAGCGAAGATGCCGATCGCAAGCAGACAGCCATTTCTGTGCTCGTCTATGTGCTGGATCAGATGCTGAAGCTGCTGCATCCGTTTATGCCTTTCATCACAGAAGAGATCTGGCAGAGCCTGCCTCATGAGGGTAGTGCTTTGATCGTTGCTCAGTGGCCCACCTACAGTGACGAACTGGCATTTAAAGCAGAGGAAGACCAGATGGAGTCCGTCATGAATGCCATCCGCGCCATTCGCAACCGCCGGACGGAAATGAATGTACCGCCGTCTAAGAAGGCTGCGCTGTATATTCTAACCTCCAAGCCTCAGGTATTTAATGAGGGCGAAGGATTCCTGCAGCGGCTTGCCTATGCAGATGAAGTAAGCCTTCTCGATGCTGAGCCTGCTAACCTTGACGGAATGGTTACCATCACCACCGCTGACGCAAAGCTCTATATTCCCATGGGTCAGCTTGTAGATGTTGAGAAGGAACTGGCGCGAATTGCAAAGGAACTGGAAACAAACCGCAAATTCCTCGCATCCCTGGAATCCAAACTTTCCAACGAGAATTTCGTATCCAGAGCGCCTGAGGCAGTTGTCAATGCTGAGCGTGAAAAGGCACAGAAGACCCGCGATCTGATCGCAAGTCTTGAACAAAGCGAAGCAGCAATGAAAAAGCTGTAATCTAATATTTTATAAATGCGATGCAAATCAAGAGTTTGCATCGCATTTTCTTTATTTTGCTGCCCCATTGCGACGGAAAAATCATTTTGCATTTTCTATACTAACCATGAACCACAAAAGGAGGAATGCTTATGCAACTTACGAGTTTCCTGGAAAACGGAAGATTAACGGTGGCCCTCACCGGAGAGATAGATCACCACTGCGCGAAAAATTACATTCAGGCAATCGCCGGAAAGATCGAGGCTTATACACCGGATATTTGTATCCTCGACTTTGCGGATGTTACCTTTGTAGACTCATCCGGAATCGCGGTGGTCATAAATGCCCTGCGCAGCATGAGCCAGATCGAAGGAAAGCTCCTGCTCACCGGAATTAACAATCAGCCGATGCGGGTATTCCGGGCATCCGGCATTGATAAGCTTGTTGAAATCAAGGAGGCGGTATCATGAAATTCAATAACTATATGATCTTGGAATTTCCCAGCAAATCCAGCAATGAGGCATTTGCCCGCAGCGCGGTGGCCTGTTTTGCTGCGCAGATGGACCCGACACTGGAAGAATTAGGCGACATCCGTACAGCCGTATCCGAGGCAGTCACAAACTGCATCGTACATGCATATCCCAACGAGTTGGGTATCATCACACTCCGGTGCAGGATCCTTAAGGACAATGTTTTGGACATCGTAGTGAAGGATAAAGGGATCGGAATTTCCGATGTAGAGCAGGCAAAGCGGCCTATGTTTACTACCGGCGGTGCCGACCGGAGCGGCATGGGATTTACGATTATGGAAAGCTTTATGACATCTTTTGACCTAACATCGGAATCCGGCAAGGGCACAACGGTACATATGCGCCGTAAGCTTCAAAGAAGAAAATGAGCCGTTTAGAAGAACTGATTGCGGCTTCGCAGGCAGGGGATAAGGAAGCATCAGAGCTTTTGGTATCTGAAAATTCCGGACTAATATGGTCGGTAGCAAAGCGGTTTTTGGGCAGAGGAACGGAGGCAGACGATCTGTACCAGCTTGGCTGCCTGGGATTCTTAAAAGCGGTTGATGGATTTGATCTTCAGTACGGTACACAGTTTTCCACCTACGCCGTTCCAAAGATAGCAGGGGAGATTCGCAGGTTTTTAAGAGATGACGGTGCGGTAAAGGTATCCCGTACCATCAAAGAGCAGGCATCCAATATTAAAACCGCCAGAAATCAGCTTACCAACAAGCTTGGCCGGGAACCAACCGTTATGGAAATCGCAGAGGTGACCGGCTTCACTGTTGAAGAGATTGCTGTTGCCGAAACTGCAACTGCTGCCACAGAATCCATTCAGCGACAGACTGGTGAGGATGGATTTTCCCTTGAAAATGTGCTCACAGACACGGAAAGTGAAGAAAAAATGGTCGAAAAGATCTCTCTGCGGCAGGCAATCGATAAATTGCCGGAGCGGGAAGGTATGGTAATCAACCTGCGGTATTTCCATGGCTTGACCCAGGAACGGGTATCGAGGATCCTATCTGTCAGCCAGGTTCAGGTATCCCGCATTGAGAAAAAGGCCCTCAGCATATTAAAGGAGCTTTTAGGGTAACGAAAGCAGTAAAGAGAGTGCGAAATTTCGCACTCTCTTCTCATTTTTCTATTTACCTTTTGCACCTTATGCGGTATAATAAATCCAATAATGAATTACAGGATGTACTTACCATGCCAACTTTAGAACAAAGATTTATAAACGCACGGCGTGCATATATTACTGAGCATTTTTCCCACCTGAACGATATGCAGCAGGAGGCTGTTCTGACCACGGACGGCCCGCTTTTGCTGCTTGCCGGTGCGGGCAGCGGAAAAACCACCGTGCTTATCAACCGGATCGCCAATCTGATCCGTTTCGGCAGCGGCAGTGACAGCGATCTTGTTCCCGATACCGTAACCGAGGAAGATGTTGCATTCCTAGAGAATCTTCCCGCTGAAATGACCCAGTATGAAACCAATCGGGCAGATTATCTCTGCGCCGTCCAGCCTGCCGCGCCCTGGAGTATCATCGCAATCACCTTTACAAACAAAGCAGCAAACGAGCTGAAAGATCGCTTGGAGACCATGCTTGGTCCGGAGGCACGGGATGTATGGGCCATGACCTTCCACAGTGCCTGCTGTCGGATTTTGCGCCGGGATATTGAGCGCCTGGGCTATAGCCGCAGCTTTACGATCTATGACAGTTCCGATTCCGAGCGGGTGATGAAGGATATTATCAAAGACATGGGGCTGGATGACAAAACTTATCCTGCCAAGCTTGTCCTAAGCATCATAAGTAAGGAAAAAGACCGGATGGTAACGCCGGATATGCTTCTGGAGCGCGCAGAAAACCTTTCCGATATGCGGATGCTGCCCATTGCAAAGGCTTATAAGCGCTACCAGACCCGACTGAAAGAGAACAATGCCGTTGATTTTGACGACATTATTCTGCTTACCGTCCGTCTGCTGCAGGAGCATGATGATGTGCGTGCCTACTATCAGCGCAAATTCCGCTATGTGCTGGTGGACGAGTATCAGGATACCAACCATCTGCAGTATTTGCTGACGTCGCTTCTTGCCGGCGGATATGAGAATATTTGTGTTGTCGGCGATGATGACCAGAGCATTTACCGTTTCCGCGGTGCAACCATTGCCAACATATTGGACTTTGAAAAGCAATATAAAGGTGCAAGAGTGATCCGTTTGGAGCAGAATTACCGCTCTACGCAGGCAATTTTGAATGCTGCGAACGCAGTGATTGCCCACAATATCGGCAGAAAAGGCAAGCGCCTTTGGACTGCCAACGGTGCAGGCAGCCCTATTACTGTCTATGAGGCAGCCGATGAGGGTAGTGAGGCGGCCTACATCGCAAACCAGATCCTTACCAAACCCAAGGGCACTGACTTTAAGGATTTTGCCATTCTTTACCGTACCAATGCCCAGTCCAATGCCTTGGAATATGCCATGAAGCGAAACGGTATTCCGTACCGTATCATTGGCGGTACACGCTTCTTTGACCGGTTAGAGGTCAAAGATATGCTGGCATATCTTTGTGTCATAAATAACCGTGCTGATGACCTGCGCCTAAAGCGGATCATCAACACGCCTGCCCGTGGTCTTGGTGCCAAATCCATCGAAACTGCCGCACGCCTTGCCCAGGCAGAGGGAAAGCCCTTGTATACCGTCGTTTCTGCCCCCCGTTCCTATGCACCTTTGGAGAAGTCAGCCGGCAAGCTGCTGCAGTTTACAGCGCTGATCGAGGGCTTGGCACAGCTGCTGGAAGACGGCATGTCCCTGCCGGACTTTTATGAGGAGGTTATGCTCCGCACCGGCTATGTGGATATGCTGAAAGCAAAGGATACGGAAGAAAACATCGGCAGGCTGGAAAACATCCGAGAATTAAAATCCAGTATCCATACCTATGAGGAAAATGCCCGCGAAAACGGCGATATTCCGTCCTTGGCCGGATTTTTGGAGGAGATCGCCCTCTATACGGACATTGAGCAGTATAACGAAGGCGACGATGCCATCGTTATGATGACCATGCATTCCAGTAAGGGTCTTGAATTCCCGCATGTGTTCTTGGTGGGCTTTGAAGACGGTCTTTTCCCCGGAATGCGCACCATCGGCGACCACGAGGAGATGGAAGAGGAGCGGCGCCTTTGCTATGTAGCCATCACCCGCGCAAAGAAGACCCTTACCATCAGCCACGCACGGCAAAGAATGCTCTACGGCCGCACTGCTGCCGCCATGCCGTCCCGATTCTTAAAGGAACTGCCGGAGGATCAGATCGAGAAAAAGGGCGGCTACAGCGCGGTTAAGTATCCGCAGAGCGCCGGTTACAATTTCCGAAACGAAAACTACACATACAGGCCTGCGCCCAAGATCACAGAAATTCCTACTGCCGCACACAAGAAAGCAACTTATTTGGAGCTTAACAAGGGCGATATGGTGCAGCACACGGCATTTGGCAAAGGCTTGGTACTCTCCGTTATGAAAATGGGCGGCGATGCCCTGCTGGAGATCGCCTTTGACCAGATCGGCACCAAAAAACTGATGGCGAAGACAGCATCTGTCCATATGAAAAAACTGTAATATTTTCGCCCCTGTCGCATAGACTCCCAAGAGGTGATCCTATGCGTTATCGGCTGCGCAAATTGTTTCGCACGGTTATCATACTTATGATCCTGTCGTTGCTGTTGCTGCTGATTTTCCGGACTCGTTATCACAGCACCATCCGTTCTCTTGCACAGACGCAGGTCATAAATTCTACATCAGATCTGATTAACGATGCCATCGACAAGCAGATCGAAACAGGGAATATTCAGTATGACCGCATCGTGTATTTTGAAAAGGACTTAGACGGCAGAATCACGGCGCTAAAAACCAATATGAGCGAGGTCAACCGGCTGAAAACTGCAATTTTGAACATCATAAACGATGAGATCCTTGCTATTGATGCAAGTGACATCGGTATTCCCATCGGCAGCTTGTTCTTGCCAGAATTTTTTTCAGGCCGTGGTGTGCAGATACCGGTGCACATTCTGTCCATACGAAACTCCGATGCCGGCTTCGAAAGCTATTTTACGGAAGCGGGTATCAACCAGACATTGCAGCAGTTAACTATGAATGTCAGCGTGGATGTCTCTATTTTGGTTTTGGGCAGAGCGGAAAGCTTTACCGTCAACAGCCAGGTTGTTGTTGCGGAGACCATCATCGTCGGCCAAGTGCCGGATACTTTCTTACAAACCGGAGGTTACAATGGAAGCTAAAGAAAGAATTGCGGAGTTAACCGCCATCTTATCGGATGCAAACTACCGCTATTATGTTTTAGATGACCCCAAAATGCCGGACTTTGAGTATGACCGCCTTCTACGGGAACTTGAAGACCTCGAGAAGGAGCATCCGGAGCTTCTGCTGCCCGATTCTCCCACCCAAAGGGTTGGCGGGCAGGCGCTGACCAAGTTTGAAAAATACGAGCATCCAGTGCCTCTCATGAGCCTGCAGGATGTATTTTCTCCCGAAGAATTGCGGGAATTTTTAGAAAAGACCCTCACCGACTATCCTGACTCCATGTTCTCCGTTGAGCCGAAGATCGACGGTCTTTCCGTGGCTCTTGAATACATTGACGGTGAGTTTGTCCGTGGTGCTACCCGCGGTGACGGCAGTGTTGGCGAGGATGTGACAGAGAACCTAAAGACCATCCGGTCTATCCCTATGCGCCTTGAGGATGCCCCCAGCCGGCTGATCGTTCGAGGCGAAGTATTCATGCCCAAGAAAAGCTTTGAAGCACTAAATGAGCGGCAGGAGGCTGAGGGGAAGGCGCTGTTTGCCAATCCCAGAAATGCAGCAGCCGGCTCCTTGCGTCAGCTTGATCCTAAGATCGCAGCCAGCAGGGGATTGGACATTTATATCTTCAATGTTCAGCTTGCTGAAGGCGTGGAATTTGACACCCATGCTGCATCGCTCCAGTATTTAAAAGATCTTAAATTTAAGGTGATTCCGTCTTATTCTTTGCATGGTGCGGATGAGATCGTAGAGCGCATCATGCAGATCAACGAGGATAGGGAAGAGCTGACCTGCGACATTGACGGTGCGGTCGTTAAGGTGGATAGTCTTTCCCAGCGCTTAAAAATGGGCGCTACCGCAAAGAATCCAAAGTGGGCGGTTGCCTACAAATACCCTCCGGAGATCAAGCCGACGGTGGTTGAAGACATCGTGGTGCAGGTGGGCAGAACCGGCGTTCTGACCCCCAAGGCTGTGGTCCGGCCTGTGCGGCTTGCCGGCACAACGGTAACCAATGCAACCCTTCATAATCAAGACTTTATTACCGAGCGGGATATTCGCATTGGCGATACCGTACAGATCCGCAAGGCAGGAGAGATCATTCCGGAGATTTTGGAAGTGGATTTCTCAATGCGACCTGCTGGTACAGTTCCTTATCATTTGCCTTGTAACTGCCCCATTTGCGGCGCAAAGACCGAGCGGGATCCGGAAGGTGCTTTCACCCGGTGCACCGGTGCAGAATGCGGCGCTCAACTCAGTCGCAATATTGCCCACTTTGTAAGCCGTGATGCCATGGACATTGAGGGCTTGGGCGCATCCATTGTAGATGCCTTGATAGAACGCCAACTTATTAAGTCACCGGCAGATATTTATTATCTTTCCCTGGACGAAATGAAAAGTCTGTGGCAAAAAGGCGACATTAACGCAAAGAAGCTCCTTGCCGCGATTGAAGCAAGCAAGGAGCAGGATGTGGCAAGACTCATCTATGCATTGGGCATTCGGCAGGTTGGCGCGAAAACCGGCAAAGTGCTTGCTTCCCAATTCGGCAGTCTGGATGCCTTAATGGCGGCAAGCGCTGAAGAACTCCAGGAAGTGCCGGACATCGGTGAAGTGACTGCCCAGAGCATTGCCGACTGGTTCAGCCAGCCCCAGTCTAAAAATATGATCGAAAAGCTCCGCAGTGCCGGTGTGAATTTTGAAAGCAAGCGGGTCATTACCGATGCCCGTTTTGCGGGAATGACATTCGTTTTGACCGGTGCGCTGACGAAATTTACCCGCGATGAGGCAACGGAAAAAATCGAACTCTTTGGCGGCAAGGCATCCGGCTCTGTTTCCAAAAAGACCACTTATGTTGTTGTGGGCGAAAACGCCGGCTCTAAGGAGCGCAAAGCAAGAGAGCTGGGAATACCGATCCTATCTGAGGATGATTTCCTAGAAATGATAAAATAAAAAAGGAAGGCTTATGCCTTCCTTTTTTATTTTCATAAAGAGTAATCCTCTTCGTTATATTTTTCAAAATCCAGTGCTTTGGGCTTTACCGGGATCCGCTTGCAGGGATCATACTGAAACTTGCGGCATTTTTTATCCATGGGCATAACACCCTTTTTCATGCAAAGCACCTGCTCATCGTCCAATTTGGTACCATATTCACAATAGCTGCAGGATTTCTGAATTTTCTTCCGAAAGAGCATGTGAATAACCTCATTTCATGTGGTTTTCTATGATTATACACCAATCGGCATAATAATGCTACTCTTTTTTTTCTTTTTCATCACCATAAGTAAGATTATTACAAAGATCCCACCAGATACAAAGAGCACAGGTATCGTCTCCGCACTCTTGAAACCGGTTAGTACCAAAAATGCGGCTGACAGAAAAACACTGAGCAGGCATTGGAGCACCTTTCCCGGGAAATACATTCCAACACCCAATTCCCTGGTAACAGAAATAGTCTGCATAGCAACGCAGAGTCCGCCAAGACCAAGCATTCCGGAGCAGGCAACGAAACGAAGGCTAACATCCTCAATCAGATCCAGTTCACAGCATCCGTTTGAAAGTTCCAAAGCACCGATCAAAACCGTCTTAAGCCACACAGGCAGAAGCCAAAGAAACCATCTGTCCATGAATGCGATAATTACACGAAACAGCAAAACCCATCCGCAGACAGATGCCATGATTTTGACAGACCGCTCCAATGCAGAGGAAAGCGTTATGGGCTGTGGGGGGGGTATGCGCACATTTGACCTGTTTTTCCCCGGCAGCAACGCACCAACTGCAATGGCAGAAAGAATATGGATCCCCCAAAGGGCCCACGCAAACATCGGTGACGGAAACTTCGCTCCGGCCATACCAAACAAGAAGGCAGGGCCTGCGTTACTGCAAAATCCGAGAAGCCGCATGGCGTCCTTTTTACTGATTTGACCGGTTGAAAATGCCTGCAAAACCGCCTGTGCACCGGTTGGATAACCGCCCAGCAGGCCCACATTCAGCAACGATTCACTTCCCTTAGGCATACCGCAAAGCCTGCCGATTGGCGCAAAAATGCGGATATTTTGTCCAGTTAGTGTACCTGTAAGAAGTATTGAAAGTATAAAGAACGGAAACAGCGACGGTATCACTGCTTTCATGCAGAGCTCTATCCCTTCTGCAGCGCCCAGCAACGCCGTCTTGGCATCTAAAATCAGTACAAGAAGCCCAAAACCGGCGAGTAAGCCTGTCCATAATCTGCGTTTCATTTGCATCACCTCACAAAAACCTATGCATAGCGGGGCAAAAACATCACACCGCGTTCATATGCTTTCAAAAAGGGGGAGCGTTATGAATGACAGTAAACATTTAATTGACCGTTTGACGGTTACGGCCGATCTAAGTGATGAGCCCATTCCCGGCACACCGCTGATTGAGATCGCCGGGCATCGGCGTGTACTGATCGAGCATCACTGCGGTGTAACCCAATACAGTTGCGAGAAAATCGGTGTAAAAGTCAAATATGGTCAGGTTATTATCAGCGGCTGCAATTTAGAATTGACGAGGATGACAAAAGAACAGCTTATCGTTTCCGGCTGCATTGAATCCGTAAATCTGATGAGGAGGGGATGAAGGTGGACCTGTGGCATTCACTGGACGGAATGGTATCTGTTACGCTTACCAGCGCGGATATCGGCGGCGCGCTGACTGCCATCAGCGCATCCGGTATCGTACTGCACGATGTTCAAAGAGCGGATGATGACCTTCAGGTAAGATTTTCCATTCTCAGACGGGATTATAAAAAGCTGCGGAATATTGTAAAACGCCGTGGCGATCAACTCAATTCCTCTCGCCGTGAAGGGCTATACTGGCTTGCAAAAGGCATGCTCAAACGACCGGTACTGCTTTTTGGAATCGTTGCTCTATTATTTCTTGTAGCGTTTCTTCCATCACGGGTGCTATTCATCCGTGTTGAGGGAAACACGGCCATTCCAACAAATCTAATTTTGGAAAAATGTGCTCAGTGCGGAGTAAAATTCGGAGCATCCCGCCGGGAAGTGAGAAGTGAAAAACTGAAAAATGCCATATTAGAAGCGATCCCGGAGTTGCAATGGGCAGGCATCAACACCTCCGGCTGTACAGCCACCGTATCCGTCCGTGAGCGAAGTGTTCCAACCATTGAAGAAAAATCAGGCAGGGTAGGCAGTATCGTGGCAATGTGTGATGGTATAATTACAGATCTTACTGTGATCCGGGGCAGCGCAGCCTGCAAAATTGGACAGGCAGTGAGAAAAGGGCAGGTACTGATCTCCGGCTATACCGATTGCGGTTTGACCATCCGCGCAGAGCAAGCCGAGGGCGAGGTTTTTGCCCAGACACAACGGGATCTGACAGTGAAAATGCTCTCTGCATCCATGGGGCGCGGTGAAATAAGAGCGGAAATCAAAAAATATTCCATCATAATCGGAAAAAAACGGATAAAATTATACAAAGGTAGTGGAATTTCGGATACCAGTTGTGTTAAAATGTATTCGGAAAGCTATATAACTCTGCCGGGTGGTTTTCAGCTGCCGGTTGCAATCGTAACGGAAAGTCACATCTACTATGAAACGAATGAATCTTTTGTGACTCAGCAAGACGGTGGGGAAGTACTTTCCGGTTTTGCGAAGGATTACCTTTTAAGTCAAATGGTTGCGGGTCAGGTCTTAAAGAAAACAGAGGACATCGCATCAGATGACGGCAGCTTATATCTGACAGGAAATTATGCATGCCTTGAAATGATCGGGGTCATGCGAAGTGAGGAGAATATAAAACCGTATGGGGAACACGATTGAACGGCTTGTCAATGCAGACCGACTGGAAGACCTGATCGCCGTATTCGGGTCTTTTGATGAGAATATCAGAAGGATCGAGGAAGCGCTGGGTGTTTCCATCGTCAACCGCGGAACAGAACTAAAGGTGACCGGAGAGCCGGAGGCTGTGGACAAAGCTGCGCGGACATTGCAGGGCCTTTTGCAGCTTGCCACCAAGGGTGAAGCCATTGACGAACAGCGGGTTCGCTATCTTATCACACTGGTGCAGGAAGGTAATGATGATCTTGTTGCCAGGATGGCAAAGGACGTTGTTTGCATTACAGCCAAGGGAAAGCCCATCAAGGCAAAAACTGTAGGTCAGCAGACCTATATGAAAGCCATTCAGAATAATACCATCACCATCGGCGTGGGCCCTGCAGGCACAGGCAAGACCTATCTTGCAGTTGCCGCCGCCGTGGCTGCATTCCGGGAACGCACAGTCAACCGCATTATTTTGACCCGTCCCGCCGTTGAGGCGGGTGAACGCCTGGGCTTCCTGCCCGGTGATCTGCAAAATAAGGTCGATCCCTATTTGCGGCCCTTGTACGATGCTCTGTATGACATGCTGGGACCGGAAACTTTCCAGAAATACCAGGAGAGGGGCTCTATCGAAGTTGCGCCGCTTGCCTACATGAGAGGCCGCACATTGGACGACAGCTTCATCATTCTCGATGAAGCGCAAAACACCACCCGGGAACAGATGAAAATGTTTCTGACCCGTCTTGGTTTCGGCTCTAAAATCGTTATCACCGGTGACGTGACACAGATCGACCTGCCGGATGACAAGGTTTCCGGCCTTAAGGATGCGGTTCGTGTGCTGGAGAGTGTTAAGGACATTGCCATCTGCAAACTGACATCTGCCGATGTGGTGCGGCATGCCCTTGTCCAGCAGATCATTAATGCCTATGAAAAAGCCGCAAGCAAGACAGAAAACAAGCAGAGGAAGAATTATAATGGCAAAGTATAAGATCAATATCCAATACGATATTTTTACCCTTCAGCAGATCGGGGTGACAAACAATATCCGCAAATGCATTGAGGCAACGCTCTGTGCGGAAAAGGTAAATGTGCCCTGCGAGATCAATGTGCTGATTACCAATGACCGGGGCATCCATGCCATTAATAAGGCAAGCCGTGACATCGATAAGCCTACGGATGTTTTAAGTTTTCCTATGTTTTCCTTTGCTCCCGGTCAGCTGCCCAACGATTGGGAGGACTACTTAGATCCGGAAACAGGCATGTGCCCCTTAGGCGATATGTGCATTTCCTTAGAGCGGGCAAAGATGCAGGCCAAGGAATTCGGCCACAGCGCAAAGAGGGAAGTAGGGTATCTTACCATTCACTCCATGCTCCATCTTTTGGGCTACGACCACCTGGACGAGGGCGAGCAGAAGAAGCAGATGCGCCAAAGGGAAGAGGCCATTGCAGCTACCATTCCCGGTATGACGAGATAATAAGGAGAGCACACAAATGAAGACAAAGACTGCAATGATTACCATCGCAGGACGCCCCAATGTTGGCAAGTCCACACTGACCAATCATCTTGTTGGCGAGAAGATCGCCATCGTTTCCAATAAGCCTCAGACCACGCGTAACCGAATTTGCGGTATCGTGACAAAAGGGGACACCCAGTTCGTGTTTGTGGACACACCCGGTTTTCACCGCGCAAGAACAAAGTTAGGCGACTACATGGTCAACACCGTTCGGGAATCCATTGCTGATGTGGATGCCATCGTGTTGGTGGTTGAGCCCATAGCATCTGTGGGCACCCAGGAGCAAATGCTCTTAGAGCAGCTTAAGAGTAAAAAGTGCCCCATTATTCTTGCCATCAACAAGATCGACACCGTTGAGAAGGACACTCTTCTTGAGGTGATCGCTGTCTATTCTCAGGCTGCTGAGTTTGCAGCCATCATCCCCATTTCCGCCAAAACCGGCGACGGTGTGGATGCACTGCTTACTGAGTGCGAGAAGTACGCAATCGAATCTCCCTTCCTTTTCGATGAGGAGCTGACCACCGACCAGCCGGAACGGCAGATGATGGCAGAGATCATCCGGGAGAAGATCCTTTGGAACTTAGATCGTGAGATTCCCCACGGCACTGCCGTTGAGATCACAAAGTTTTCTGAGCGGGACAGCGGTATTATCGACATCGATGCCACCATTTACTGCGAAAAAGCAAGCCACAAGGGCATTATCATCGGCAAGCAAGGTGCTATGCTGAAGAAGATCTCCACGCAGGCACGCAACGACTGTGAAAAGTTCATGGGTACAAAGGTGTTTTTGACCACATGGGTCAAGGTCAAGGAAAACTGGCGCGACAGCGATTTCCTTGTCCGCAACTTCGGTTACAGCGATTAATTTCCATGACTGACAATCCCTTCACCTGCAAATGATAGGCATGGAGGGGATGGATATGAAAGCAGCAGACTACTGGAGCATTTTTATCGAAACAGGCGCACCGGAGGCATACCTTGCCTACACAAGAGCGCTGAAGATGGAGGAAAGCCATGTATTTGACGACACGGGGATTGGTGCTGCGGGTCACGGATTACAATGACCGTGACAGCCTGCTGACCCTGTTGACACCGGAAAACGGCAAGCTGACAGTTAAAGCACGGGGACTTAGAAGAAAAAACAGCCCCTTGACCGCACCCTGCCAGCTCCTTGCCTACGGTGATTTTACCCTGTTTGAATACCGCGGCAGCTACACCATCAATGAAGCGGCATCGGTAGAGCTGTTTCAAAGTCTCAGGCGGGATTTGACAAAGCTGTCCCTCGGCACTTATTTTGCCCAAGTGGCAGAGCTGATTTCCCAAGAAGACCTGCCGAATCCCGAGGTATTAAGCCTGACATTAAACTGCCTGCATATGCTTACAAAAGATGTGCCGGAAAGTAAAGTAAAAGCGGTATTTGAGCTGCGGATTGCCTGCCTTGCAGGCTTTATGCCGGACCTTTCCGGTTGCCACGGCTGCGGAAGCGAAGCACCGGACCGTTTTGACATATCCGCAGGTTGCTTGGAATGTGCCAAGTGCCGGAATATGCAATCCGGAGGCATCCGTTTGCCGGTAGCACCGGGCACATTGGATGCCATGCGATACATTGCATTCTGCGACAGCAAAAAGCTGTTTTCCTTTGAGCTTGGCCCCCAAAATCTTGACCAGCTTTCTCAAATTACAGAGGCCTATCTGACCACCCAGTTGGAACGGGGCTTTTCAACCTTGGATTTTTACAAATCGCTACTTATTTAGGAGATAACCATGTCTGAACTATACGAACGATCCCTGAATAAGCTGGAGCTTAATCAGGTGCTCGCTATGCTTTCTGAATGTGCCGGCAGCCGTGAGGGAAAAGAGGCCTGCCTGCGGCTGCGCCCTGTTTCTGATCTTGAGGAAGTACAGCTTTTGCTGGATCAGACTACGGCGGCGTCCGACCTGTGTACCCGCAAGGGAAACCCCGGTTTTTCCGGTGTTGCGGATGTTTCTGCATCTCTTGAACGGGCAGATCGGGGCGGCAGTCTGCAACCCGCTGAGTTGCTCAAGATCGCTGGTGTGCTCCGCTGCACCCGCAGCATCAAGGGTTACTGCGATGAAGAGGAAAAGGCAACCATCCTCGATCCGCTGTTCCAGGCGCTGACCCCTAATAAATATCTGGAAGACCGGATCAGCGGCGCAATCCTTTCAGAAGAAGAGATCGCTGACAATGCCAGTCCTGCTCTTGCGGATATTCGCCGCCATATGCGAATTCAGGCCGGCAAGATCAAGGACGGTCTGCAGAAAATCATTTCATCCCCTGCATACGCAAAATATCTGCGTGAGCCCATCATCACCATCCGTGACGGTCGGTATGTCGTTCCAGTGAAAAGCGAGCACAAAGGGGATGTTCCCGGCCTTGTGCATGATGTTTCTGCTACCGGTTCTACCTATTTCGTTGAGCCAATGTCTGCTGTCAATGCGAACAACGCTTTGCGGGAGCTGGAACTGAAAGAAAAGAAAGAGATCGAGCGGATTTTGGCAGAGCTATCCTATGAGGCGGCTGCCCACAGAGAAAATATTGACCTAAATGTCCGACTTTTGATCCAGCTGGATGTCATTTTTGCAAAGGCAAAGCTCGGGTACCGTATGCGGGCCTGGGCGCCCATTATGAATGACAAGGGTATCATCGACCTGCGCAAAGCCCGACATCCGCTGATCGATCCCAAAACGGTAGTGCCGGTATCCCTGCATTTGGGTAAGGATTTCGACACCATGATTATCACCGGACCAAACACCGGTGGTAAGACTGTCACCTTAAAGACCATGGGTCTGCTGACCCTGATGGCAGAGTGCGGTCTGCACATTCCGGCAGGGGATGGAAGTTCGCTTTCCACCTTTGACGCGATCCTTGCGGACATCGGTGATGAGCAATCCATTGCTCAAAGTCTTTCCACCTTCTCCAGCCACATGCGGACCATCGTAGATGTGGTTGCCGAGTGCGACGACCGTACCTTAGTGCTGTTTGACGAACTTGGTGCAGGCACAGATCCCGCCGAGGGTGCAGCCCTTGCAATCGCACTGATCGAATTCTGCCGCAAAATGGGCTCATCAGTTGCAGCCACCACCCACTACGCAGAGCTGAAACTCTATGCCATGCGCACGCAAGGTGTTATCAATGCAAGCTGTGAGTTCAATGTTGAAACCCTGCAGCCCACCTATAAGCTGCTGATCGGTATTCCGGGTAAATCCAATGCCTTTGCCATTTCCCGCCGTTTGGGCCTTTCTGAAGACATTCTGAAAGAAGCGGATGATCTTGTGGGCAAGAGCGATAAGGATTTTGAAGATGTGCTGTCTCAGCTGGAAGCCCAGCGGCAGCAGATGGAATCTGCCCGCTTGGAGGCAGAACGCTTGCGTCAGGAAACAGAGAAGATCAAGCGCCAGAGCGAGGAGTACAGCGCTCAGCTACAGAAAGAAAAGGACAAAGCCCTTGAGGCAGCAAGACGGGAAGCCCAGCAAATCATCGAGGATGCCCGCAGAACAGCCAATGCCGCTGCCGAAGAACTGAAAGCGCTGCGCAAGCAGCTTGCCGACAGCGCAGATGCCACCGGTCTTAACCAGCGCCAGGCAGATGTACGCCGCAGCTTAAATGAAGCAGAAAGCAAGCTTCGTGCGGGAAAAACAGAAGAAAAGCGTCCCGAACCCAAGCGGGCAGTTTTGGTTGGTGATACCGTTGAGCTGCTGAAACTGGGCACGAAAGCAAGCGTGATCGCCATCAACAAGGACGGCACTTATCAGCTGCAGGCAGGTATTCTGAAGATGACAGCAAAGCCCGATGAAGTGTATCTGCTGGAAAATGAGAATCCCTACAAGCAGAAGGGAAGACCTCAGCATTCCGGCCGTCAGATGCAAGCATCTGCCATGGCCAGCGAAGTGGACCTGCGAGGTATGGATACCGTTGAGGCAATCTGTGCATTGAGCCTGTATTTGGACAGTGCTATGCGCTCTAATCTGCCATCCGTCCGCATCATCCACGGCAAGGGCACCGGCGCACTTCGTGCGGCAGTCCAGCAGGAACTGAAAAAGAACAAGTATGTAAAGTCCTACCGCCTTGGTGTTTATGGAGAAGGTGAGGACGGCGTGACCATCGCAGAATTCCGCTGATGCTCCCATTTTGTGGAAAACGAACGAAAATATGTTGACTTTTCCGTATAATTTGCTATCATAGATACAGCCGTGCCCCGTGTAGTTAAGACGCGGGGTCAGTAAGGAGTGTAAATATGGTCATTAAGGAAGTCGTTGTTCGCTGCGAATCCGGTCTTCACAACCAGCAGGCTACATACTTTGTTCAGAAGGCTAATGAGTTTGAATGCCGCATCTGGCTGGAATCCGGCAGCCGCAAGATGAACGCCAAGAGCCTTCTTGGCATCATGTCCCTCGGCGTTGTTTCCGGTGCTAACGTTACATTGTCTGCCGATGGCAGCGATGCTGAGGCCGCTGTAAACGCGCTGGAAGCACTGCTTCTGCGGGATGTTTATTGATTCATTCATGCATAAAACGCCTCAATCCGTAACCATCGGCATTGAGGCGTTTATTTTTGGAGATACTGTCTTATGACCTTTGATGCGTTAAAAGAGAAAGCAGGCAGCCTGCCACTTGTTCCCGGTGTTTACATCATGCGGGATAAAAACGACAAAGTGATCTATGTCGGCAAAGCGAAAAAACTGAAAAACAGGGTAAGCCAGTATTTTCTGGATACCGTGTCACACTCTCCCAAGACACGGCTGATGGTATCAAAGATCGACCACTTTGATGTGATCGTCGCCGCATCGGAATTCGAGGCCTTGGTGCTGGAATGCAGCCTCATCAAGCGCTACTTGCCCAAGTATAACATCCTTCTGAAGGATGATAAGGGCTATCCTTATTTGCGGCTTGATATGAAGGAGCAGTACCCTAAAATCACCCTCGTAAACAAGCTTGCAAAGGATGGGGCAGGGTATTATGGACCCTTTGGCAGCCGCGGCACCACCAACGCCGTCATTGAGGCCATCCGACAAACCTTGAAACTGCCCGGATGCAGCAAGGTGTTTCCCCGTGACATCGGAAAAGACCGGCCCTGTCTGAACTACCACATGAACCAATGTGAAGGCTGGTGTCTGAAAGAGAAGACCCAGGAAGAATACCGCGCTGTCATGGAGCAGGCACAAAAGCTTTTACAGGGTAATTATAAATCCGTTGCCGACGAGATTCGGGGTAAGATGCATCATCATGCTGAGAACCTGGAATTCGAGCAGGCAGCCCGGCTCAGAGACCGGCTAAACGCAGTGGAAGCCCTCGGGCAAAAGCAGCTCGTCACAGCGGGCAGCCTTGCCGATACCGATGTGATCGGCTACGGAGAAACCGAAACAAAAGCCTGCTTTGCGGTGCTTCACTTTTCCGGCGGAAACCTGTTGGATAAGGATTATGAGGTGTTTTCTGTTCCGGATGATAAGGAAAGTGCTGTATCCAGCCTTATCAAGCAGTATTATCTTTCCCGGGGTATCGCGCCCAAGCGGATACTTTTGCCCTTTGCGGTAGAAGACAGCACCCTTTTTGCCCAGCTATTAGAGCAGAATTTCGGCAGAAAGACAAAGCTCATTGTTCCCCAACGAGGGGAGAATGCAAAACTTGTGGCCCTCGCCAATAAAAACGCCTATGAAGAAGCTGAGCGGGTCACCGGCAAAGAAGAAAAGATCTCCGGCACATTGGTGCTCCTTGGAAAAATCCTTGCTATGGAGCCGCCGAAACGGATCGAATCTTTTGACATTTCAAATATCTCCGGTACAGACATTGTTTCCAGCATGGTGGTTTTTCAAGACGGAAAGCCTAAGAAAAGCGATTACAAGCGCTTTAAGCTGGAAGGCATGGAAAACCAGGATGACTATGGTTCTATGTGCCAGACACTTCTTCGCAGATTCAGCCATTTTATGGCCGGTGACAAGGGGTTTGATGCTGCACCCGATCTTTTATTGATTGACGGTGGTATTAACCATGCCCGTGTGGCCGTAGAAGCCCTCGCAAGCCTTGACCTTTCCTTTCCCGTGTTCGGCATGGTCAAAGACGATCGCCACCGCACACGGGCTCTGGTGACGCCTGAGGGTAAGGAGATCGCAATCGATAATAACCAATCTGTGTTTGCCTTTATCGGAAGCATCCAGGAAGAGACCCACCGCTTTGCCATTACCTATCACCGCAAGCTGCGCAGCAAGCGGCTTCGCTACTCGGAGCTTGACAGTATCGTGGGCATTGGTGATAAGAGAAAGCAGGATCTTCTCAAGACATTTAAATCCATTACCGGTATCCGGCAGGCTACCATCGACGAGCTGGAACGGATCTTGCCGAGAGATGCTGCCGGTGCAGTATATCATCATTTCCACAATGAAGGAGGGGAGTAACCCATGCGTGTCATATCCGGAAAGGCAAGGGGAGTGGTCCTCAGAACACCGGAAGGCTTAGATACCCGTCCCACCGCTGACCGTGTAAAAGAAGCGCTCTTCAGCATCATCCAGTTTGATATTCCGGGCACGCGGATTCTCGACCTCTTCGGCGGCACAGGTCAGCTTGGCATCGAGGCGCTGAGCCGTGGCGCGAAAAGCGCAGTATTTGTCGACGCAGGGGAGAAGGCATGCAGGCTCATCAAGGAGAACCTCAAGCGTTGCAAAATGGAAACAGATGGAAAAGTTATCTGCAGCGACTACCTGAAATATCTGGAAAATTGCCGCGAAACCTTTGATATTGTGTTTTTGGATCCACCCTATGCCGAAGTTTTCTTAGAAAATGCATTAAAAATGCTATCAGAAATTGACATTTTGCAATCCGGTGGTATAATAGTTGCGGAACGCCCTGTCGGGAAGGAACTTTCACTCACATTTCCCGGCTTTACACGGTCCAAAGATTACAAATACGGAAAGACTGTGCTCACCCTTTATCATAAGGATTGAGCAGGGTATATGCCTATGAAGATCGCTATTTATCCGGGCAGTTTTGATCCTGTTACCAGCGGCCACTTAAACATCATCCAAAGAGCGGCAAAGATATTTGATAAGTTGATCGTCTGCGTTATGGTCAACGCCGGCAAGAACCCTATGTTTTCCCTGGAGGAACGTGTCGAACTGATTCGCAAGGTCACAGGGGACATTCCCAATGTGGAGGTGGACAGTTCCAATCAGCTTTTGGCAGAATATGCCCGGAGCAGAGGAAGCTGTGTGATCGTTAAGGGTTTAAGAGCCGGTTCTGACTTTGAAAATGAGTTTCAGATGGCAATGATTAACCACAAGATCAACCCGGATTTGGATACCATGTTCCTGACTGCTGAGCATCAGTACATGTACATGAGTTCCAGCATGGTAAAAGAGCTTGGCTCTTACGATGTAGATTTGTCCGATTTTCTGCCGGAGCAGATCATCCCGGACTTCAAAAGACGTGTATCAACCATACATCAAGGAGGAAATAGAAAATGACCGAGCAACACATCGAAGATATCATCAGCGCCCTTTACGACATGATTCAGGATGCAAGAGCACTCCCTCTGGGTGCCGACAAGTGCATCTTGGAGCGAGACAAGGTTCTGGATATGCTGGACGAGATCATTGCCCAGCTGCCTGCAGAGATCAAGCAGGCCCGTACCATTGTTGAATCCCGCAACGAGCTCATCGGCCAGGCTCGCCGTGAGGCTGAGGGTATCGTCCGTCAGGCACAGCAGCAGGCAAGCGAGCTGGTGTCTCAGGAAGCCATCTATCTGGAAGCCAAGCATCAGTGTCAGGATATGATCTTAAGCACTCAGGAGAAGATTGCACAGCTGCGTAAGGCCAGCAACGAGTATATGGACGACGCACTGCGCCGCACCGAGGATGCCATTGCTCTGTCTTTGGGCGAGGTTCGGGATACCCGGGCAAAGTTCCGTGCCCTTGCTGAGGCGCAGGAAGGCCGTGAAGAGGAAGCTGAATAATTTTAACTTTAAAAAACAGCTCAAATACATTTTTGAGCTGTTTTTTGAAATATTTTAGGAGGAATCGTATGAATTACATGGATCGTTATGCATTTTGGTGCAATGCCGGACTTCCTGCCGATGTGCAGGCTGAGCTTAAATCTATCGCCGGAAATGAAGAGGAGCTGAAAAGCCGGTTTGGCAGTGATCTGCAATTCGGCACTGCCGGAATGCGTGGCATTATGGGCGCAGGCAGCAACCGCTTGAACCGCTATACAGTCCGCAGAGCTGCACAGGGTATGGCAGCTTGGCTGGCAGGGACAGATCTTCCCAAGAAAGCAGCCATCGGATACGATTCCCGCCATAATTCTCAGTTGTTTGCTGAAGTGTGTGCTGTTGCATTTGCAGAGCAGGGCATTCACACTTATCTGTATGACCGTCTTGCACCTACACCCATGCTGAGCTTTGCTGTCCGGCAGCTTGGCTGTGGCTGCGGTATCGTTATCTCCGCCAGCCACAATGCCGGCGCTTACAACGGCGTTAAGTGCTACGGACCGGATGGCTGCCAGATGACCGACGAGCCTGCCGCCATCGTTACCGATAAGATCAGCACCATCCCTTACTTCGTCCCCGAAGAAAAGTCCTTTGATGCATATATGGCTGACGGCCTTATAACCTACATCGGGCAGGACCTTTGGGAGAAGTACTATGATACTGTGCTGAATGAGGCTGTTGATCCCGATATGCTCCGCAGCGCCGGTCTTAATATCGTATATACCCCGCTGTGCGGCACAGGTATGGAGCCTGTCCATGCAGTTTTGGGCAAACTGGGTGTGAATATCACCACGGTAAGCTGCCAGGCAAAGCCTGACGGTGATTTTAAGACCTGTGAGTATCCCAACCCCGAGACCGATGCGGCTCTGAACGAGAGCTACAAGGTCGCCAAGACAGCGCCTTGTGATGTTATCCTCGGTACTGACCCCGACGCAGACCGTGTTGCCATTGCCATTCCTGACGGCGACGGATTCAAGAAGCTTTCCGGTAATGAGCTTGGCTGTCTGCTCCTTGATTATGTACTGAAAGCCCGTACTGCAAAGAAGGACATTCCCCAGGGAGCTATCACCGTCCGCAGCATCGTTTCTTCTCCGCTGGCTGACCGGGTTGCGGCTTACTACGGCGTTAACATGAAAGCAGTTTTGACCGGCTTTAAGTATATCGGCGGCGAGATTTTAGAGCTGGAAAACAGAGGAGAGCAGGATAAATTTATCTTCGGTTTTGAGGAAAGCTGCGGCTATCTGAAGGGCACTTATGCCCGGGATAAGGATGCCATTGTGGCGACCATGCTTGTTTGTGAGCTTGCAGCATCCCTTAAGAAGGAAGGAAAGACCGTTCTGGACGCTCTGGATGCCTTGTATGCCAAGTTTGGTTATTATTTGGCATTTGTGCAGAGCATTGAGCTGACCGGCGCAGACGCCATGGAAAAGGCTGCCAAGATGATGGCAGATCTGCGCTCTGATGTACCTGCTTCCATCGGCGGTGCATCTGTTACCGATGTCCGGGATTACAAGACCAGTGTTGCGAAGAATCTTGCAACCGGCAAGGAAACGGTGATCGATCTGCCGAAATCCAATGTTTTGGAGCTGATCCTTGGTGATAAGGGCAGCGTCATCGCCCGTCCTTCCGGTACTGAGCCGAAGGTCAAGTTCTACTACACCGCTGTTGGAGAAACAAAGGAAGCTGCCAAGGCACTGCTGGATGCCTGTGTTGCGCAGATGTCTAAGTAATTAAATACTGAAACCGGGACAGGTTTTTCTGTCCCGGTTATTTTTTTGCTTAAAACGAATAAGTTGTAACGAAAGGGGAGTGGACAACATGAAAAAGAAATCCGGCAGCCGCATTTCGCTGCCGCTTGGTATTTGCATCGGCATAATTGTTAGCCTGATCGTTTCGCTGCTTGGCGCTGCCATCAGCGCATGGATGATTACAAGCGAAGCCATAGGGGAGAACAGCATCCCATATGCAGCAATGGTTATTATGACTGCCGCATCGTTAATCGGTGCACTAGTTGCCGCGTGGCTGGTAAAAGGGAAAAGGCTGATTCTGTGCGCTGTAACCGGGGCAGGGTATTATCTTAGTCTGCTCGCAGGTACTGCACTCTTTTTCGGTGGTCGTTACCATGGATTGGGCATCAGCGCACTGGCAGTAGTGATCGGCTGTGCTGCAGCAATTTTCGTGGGCATCAAGGGCAAGAAGGGAACAAAACACAAGGTCAAAATTCCTGCGTATCGTTAAGTTGCACAAAGAGCATTAGGTAGGTAAATAAAATTTACCTACCTAATGCGTTTTGCAGGATAGCTTGCAAAACCTACATTTAGTGTACACACGCAAACTGCTTACGCTACATCTTGAGAAATCGTTGAAAATGTTAAAAAAGTACACCGTTTCGGTTGCTATAGTTAACATAATGATGTTGACATAAAAATCAGCAACATTTACAAAAATCGTAAAAATATACAAATTCTCTTGCAATTATGATGGTTTTGGAGTATAGTATTTAAGCAATATGAATATTTAGGGTTACTATGCCCTTTTTGCACAGGCTTATTTTACGATGCTTCCGTTTCCATAAACAATGAAAACAAGGAGGCATTTCCTGTGCTAAAGCGCAACAAACTCCACAGCGCGGCTTTATGGTTTCGCAGTGATCTTTCACTGCTGATATTTGTCTGGCTTGCCGGTCTTCTTTTGGGGACCATGGCTATTTGGCTGGATCCATTTTTCTTTTCCTGGATGCGCCCGCAACTGTCTGATCGGGTGTCGATCGTTTCGTCCATAGTCGCTGCTGTTTTTCCTTTTCTGCTTGCCGCTCTGGCGGTGCATATAAACTGCAAAGTGTTATTATTGATCCTTGCATTCCTTAAGACATTTTCCTTTGCCTTTTGCGGATTTCTGATTTTTCACGCATACGGCTCAGCTGGTTGGCTTCTTAGGTTTCTTCTAATGTTTACGGACATCTGCATACTGCCGATTTTCTGCTGGTACTGCATCCGAAGCATCGAAAAGAACAGGGTGAAAGACTTCACAGTTTGCGTTTTTTTCGCTCTTGCAGTGGCATGCTTTGATTGCTTTGTTGTTTCGCCATTTTTGGCTAAGCTTATAATGATTTAAATTGGGAAGGTACGCATATTCATGTTGGATTTGATCCGTGCTTATGAAAATTACCTGACAAAGGTAAAGCAGGCATCCACCAACACCATCGCCTCCTACATGCGCGACATCCGTCAGTACTCTGACTGGCTGCGTGATGAAGAGGATACTGATGTTGTAGATGCTACACAACTGAATATCAGTCGGTATCTTGCCCATTTGGAACAAGACGGCCGTTCTGCGGCAACTGTTTCCAGAAGTCTTGCAAGCCTCAAGAACTTCTACAGCTATGTGGTATCTTCCGGATTCCTTGAAAAGACTCCGGTTGTTGATATCAAAGTCGATCGGGGAGAGAAGAAGCTTCCTCAGATCCTTACCGGCCGTGAGATCGAGTTGCTGCTTGCCCAGCCCGTATGTGTTGATGCCAAGGGCTTCCGTGACAAGGCTATGCTGGAAGTCATGTATGCCACCGGTATCCGTGTTACCGAGCTGATCGAGTTGGATATTGACGATGTGAATTTAGAGCTTGGTATTATTAAGTGCTCCGGTTCTAAAAAATCCAGAGCGATCCCGCTGTATCCCGGTGCACTGAAAGCACTCAGTACTTATTTAACAGAAGTACGCAGCTCAATAGTTGCGAACTCCAACGAGAAGGCGCTTTTTGTGAACATCAGCGGTGTCCGCATGAGCCGCCAGGGCTTCTGGAAGATCCTGAAGCATTATCAGGCAACCGCACACATTGATAAGGAGATCACACCTCATACACTCCGTCACAGCTTTGCAGTACATCTTTTGGAAAACGGCGCTGACCTCGGTTCCTTGCAGGAGCTGATGGGCCACAGCGATATTTCTTCCACACAGATGTACACCCACATGGTGAATCAGAAGCTGAAGTCCGTATACGAAAAATGCCACCCGAAAGCATAAAAAGTCTGCCAAATCCTATTGGATCGGCAGACTTTTTTGTATGTAATTTTTAAATACCGGTCATAGCAGCCAAAACATCAACTTCCATGGTCTGAATGCCGCGCTCCATGGCAAGGCCTTCGTCAATATCTACATCGGTGAAACGGCCATGATTGGTAACAATAACACGGTTTGTCTTGCCGGCAAGCAGCTGCTCAACAGCAAGATAACCCATCTTGGTCGCGTTGACCCTGTCACGGCCGCTGGGAGTGCCACCGCGCTGGATATGACCGAGAACAGTCACACGGGGGTCAAGGTCAATAGTCTCCTTGATCTTCGCTGCAATGTCCGCTGCAGAGCCGGCGCCTTCAGCAACAACGATCATATAGTGGGTAAAGCCGTTAAAGCGGGCTCTTCTGATCTTTTCGATGACATCACGGTCAAAATCAATGGGCTCTTCAGGCACCAAAACGGCCGTTGCGCCTACGGCAAGGCCAACATACATAGCAAGGTAGCCTGCATTGCGGCCCATGACCTCCACAACAGAGCACCGCTCGTGGGACTGCATGGTGTCGCGGAGTTTATCAATGCACTCAATAGCAGTATTCGCAGCGGTATCAAAGCCGATGCTGTAATTTGTGCAGCCGATATCATTGTCGATGGTAGCAGGGATCGCAACAACATTTACACCGTGCTTGCTCAGTGCTCTCGCGCCACGGAAGGTACCGTCACCGCCAATGGCGACAACGCCGTCAAGGCCGAGAAATTTGCAGGTAGAAACAGCTTTTTTCTGGCCTTCCTCCGTCATAAATTCCTTGCTGCGGGCAGTGTTAAGAATCGTACCGCCGCGGTTGATGATGTGCGCAACGCTTTTTTCGTCCAGTTTGATGATATCGCCGGTAATCAGGCCGTTGTATCCACGACGAATGCCGTAGCATTCCACACCATGGTGCATCGCAGTACGCACAACTGCACGAACGCAGGAATTCATGCCGGGCGCATCGCCGCCGCTGGTAAGTACACCAATTCTTTTAACGCTCATATAACACCCTCCATATGCAGGTCTATTTCACTCTATATTTTATTCGTAAATTGTCAAAATGTAAAGAATATTTTTAGCAGGGAAGTGCCGCTTGTTATAAGATACCTGCAGCCGCTGTTTCTGCGAAAAAGATATGGAGTACCTTGCAGTCGTCACAGCACAGTTTGGAACGTATGCAGATGTCGAACCAATGATAGGGTGTAATTTATACATAGAATCGCTGCGCCTGTCAGAACACCATACCTGGATAATAGTATTTAGAACGCACCGGAGTGAATGCTGGCTCTGGTGCATTCTTATATTTTAGAATGAAAGGGAAGTTGAAATGCTAAACTTGGCCCATAAGCATAACGAACGCAACAAAATAATGGTTTTCCTTGCGTTCGTGGGTGGTCGGTCGGTCATGCCGACCCGGCCACCACTTCCGCAAGGGTCTTTTTATTGGGAAGTCCTTGACAGGGATACCTTCATCAGTATCCCAACTGTCAAAATAGCGATAGTAAAATGGGCGAAAAGTGAGTGTCCATTTTTTATCAAAAGGTCTGCCCAACTGCAAAGGCCATATGAGCAACCACAGAATATTGGCCATTTTATACCCGTCAATAATTTGTTGGGTATTTTGGTCAACGGTTACCCGCTTATAAACACGACGACAGAGGGTAAAAGGGCCAACACGATACATGTACCACAATTCGTTGGAAAGACGACGGATAGTTACATCCATATCATCCCAAGATTGAGAAAATACATCAACATCACAGCGGTAATGACGGTGCTTTTTAAACCATGCAATAGTAGATTTTGGGAGCGCCTTATATGCACGGGAATTATACTCAATACCGGCCTCGTCAATAGCTATATACGAACCATTAGGGAAAGTCCAAGCACCAAGGCCTTGGAGATTAGCCGTACCACAGCCGGGAACAGTGTTAGAAAAATTACAGAAAGTGCGATTATAGCGCTTTCTGTTTTTCTTTGCAAACTTGCAACAGAGCGTAGTTTTACCTACACCGGGAGAGCCAAAGAAAGTTCTTATCATCGAGTCACCAACTTTCCAAGAAAACGGAAAATAGACGCAATAACAATGCAAAGAATAAGTACGGCGCAGAAATATTCAATCATGGCACCGTAGTCCCATGTGCCACTACCGTAATTATTTGTTGGCTCAATCCAAAAATCAGCCTGTCCAACAAGCTCACGCAATGCAGAAATAATAGATTGCATAGTATCACTCCTTTACAAACAGTCCAACAACAAGGACCATAAAAATCATGAACAACAAAACGTTTTGAATACTCATATTACCTCCTAACGATCATAAGCAGAAGACCGAAAACAAACATAAGTAGAAATACGTACGTCAAATACGTACCACTCCAAAAAAACGAAATACAAGGCAATATAATCATGCTTGACCTCCTTTCCAAAAAACAGAAACCACCATAGAAACAACAAGGAAAGACACAATAAGCACGCCGTATGACACTTGGATACCACCAATTGAGACAGTGACAGTATTCAAAAGATCATAAAGGGATTGCCAAAAACGAAAAAACAATTCAATAAAACTACCCATAATGTCACCTACCTATAATAAGCTTTACTACCCAAATAGAGACAGCAATCAGCATTGCAGAGCCTATAAACATAGGCATATAAACAGATAGCTGGATAGGCAATTGTACAGCAGAAGAAACAGCAGAAATAAGGACAATTATATTTGATATAAAATTTACAAAAAACTGCCACAGCGTAGAAAAGAAAGACAATATTTGGTCGAAAAATTCAAACATAATTAACCGCCTTTCCTGCTCCTAACTTGTTTTGACTTTTCCTTCGAATTTGCGCTATGCTTATTAGAAACCATAACAATGACACTAAACAAAACGACAATAACAGACAGTGAAAGCGAAATAGTCAGCAAATCATAAATGAAACTAACGTTAAACATATAGCCAACGATATTAGAAACACAAGCAAGGCCAAATGCATATTTGGATATGGTATTAACACCATTAAATATTTGACTGTTAATATCGCTAAGACCGGAAGAAACATCACCCATAAGCGCTTGTTCACTATCATTCAAACCACCGACACTTTCACCGCCCGGAGGGGCATTCACTTCCGGGGCATAATCTGTAATGCCATCAATTTTATCATTCGTTTCCTCATTGCCACTAACGAAAGATTTTATATCCATCATTATAGTATAAATCCGTTTACTAAAATCAACATGGAAACTATGAAGTTTTGCATAAATTCTGTTAAAACCATCCTTGATGGAATTCCATATCAAAGCAAAAATGCTAGGGTCATCAACTTTAACAGAACCGTTCAGCCAACTAAGCCAAAGCTGTGCACCGGAAGTGTTATAGCACGTACCTATCACAATAATGGTCAAATCATTAGCGTCGTCATGGTCAACGCCGTAAATATCAAAATAGCCGGTGGTCATATTTTCGTATGTACCCTCTGGGTCACCATTATAACTTTCTACATTGACCTCAATAGATCTGTCACCAATCATAGCGCTAATGTTGCCGATTGTTATATTTTTACTTCTAAATGCAAAATCAATATAATCATACTTTTTCCAATCAGAAACAGTAAATATTACTGCCCATTCGCCAGTATCAGTAAAGTAAAAGGCAGTAGTATCGCCACCTGCTGAATGAGATGATGGGCCACTCACAGACAGAGACTTGTTGATTGTTGCAGGCACATTATAAAAATCGACTGTTTGACTGGATATACGCAACTGTAGAATCTCACCATAAGCAACAGTACCAGAATCAAAAGTCAAAGCAATCGAAAGTGTATCAAAGCTATAACCACCAAGGTTACCATATGCTCTGTAAATACCACTGCCAACAAAGACGAATTGCAAAGTAAATGGTGTACCATCATGACGAATAACCTTTACAGAGGTTATATTACGATTAGAGCGAAAAACAATATCGATATCCTGAACAATGGTACTTCCGGGCAGTGTAAAGGGAATGAGACTGCCATTGGAAACACCAAAGCTATTAGAGCCTTGGTTATTAACAGTGGCATAATCAAGCACATTCGTCCAGCGCTCTTCATAGGTAGACGCAGACGCAGGAACGGCAATAGCGCAGACGCAGAGAGCGACGCACAGCACCACGATAAAAATACGTTTCATATAATTACTCCTTTCAAAAGAATTGCCCCCCTCCAAGGACGGAAGAGGGCGGGAGAGGTTGTCCGTTATTACAGACGGATAAGACGAGACAGCAGACCAACTGCGAAACCGACAACAGGCATTGCCAGTACCAGAACGGTCAACTCAGGACTACCGGAAACGGTAGACAGCACTTCACCCATCCAGTCGATGGACTGGGTGAAGAAAGTACCAATGTTAGTCAAAAAAGCCTGCATAGCACCTTCAGCCATTATAGCTACTCCTTTCTATAAAATCATATCACACCTCCTATCGGAGAATGTTCCAAATCAAAAATGTCCGGTTGATGACCTTGCTTAGGATAAAGAGAGAAACTCATTCTTTTACGCATATCAAAATCAAGACGGCTAAGAATGAAATTAGCTTGGTCTCTAGTACAAGGGAAAGCTTGATGTGGCAATAAACTGAAATAAGGTATCAATTCATGACCATAGTAAAAGCTTTCAAATCCTGCAAGATATTGAATTCCACGGACAGTAGGATATATTAAGCAACCAACCTCATTCTTTTTCATGCGGTTTACCTCCTAAATCCCAAAGCAATTGATTATGACGGTCAACCAAACGGAAAATTGTGTTACCCATTCGACGATAGTGCGAATATACGCCTTCAGCAAGAACAACACAGAGAAGTTGGTCATACTCGATAATGCCGGGCCATTCTTGTATGATATGTACAAGCTTTGTTGCGCCCTCAATTTCACTCAATGCGTCACCTTTGCTACATTGGGCAATTGCCTTGTCAGCCATAGTGCCGTAAATCTCACCGGGAGAGTATTGAAACTTATCACGGTTATCTTTATGGCAGAGGTAGCGCATTGCTTTCTTTTGAGAATGCACCCGGCGAATCCACCTTGTTTCCAAACCGAGGTCATTGGCTATATCTTCCTTAGTGCGACCATTTGCAAAGCAAATAAGTACATGATGATGAGACTTAACGCCGTCGTCTTGGTCATGAACTCGACCGCAGTAATTCCAATCGAGCTCATCCAAAGTTTCATCGAGGATTCGCTTATGGACACCACTTTCATCGGTATCCGGATACAAGAGCAAAAGCCAGTTACGAGAACGACCGGGCTTGTCCTCCTGCTCAATGTGACCTAAATCACCGGAAAGAATGTTGTTATCTTCCATGCACAAAAACACAAAAATCGCTTATCGTAGTAGCGATTTGTGCACGACCTCCATTTCACAGAATAGGGGAGGGATAGCCCCATAAGGGCTATCCAACAGCGCACTTCTTGCGCAAGTCGCCCAATACTTGCATAGTTTCACTTTGAATGCGACGGAGTCCGTCCATTTCACGACGGAGTTGGGCATTCTCCGCACGACAGTTTTTCAATTCTTCTTCTAGCCCCATAAGGGCTAATAAATCATTGACCGGCACTTGCACCATCCAGTTGGAAGAAGGCATATAATACCTCCTATTTACAGGATAACAGCAATATACGGCTGATAATTGCGGTACATGAGCACGACTTCACACTCTGCACCGGGGTAGATGTTATGCTTGTCGAGTTCAGCGCCATCAATGACGCAATTACCGGCATTGACACCCTCCATGCGCTTATCGTCATATGTGAACGCCACATTGACGATGTCATAGAGCTTGCCATTCTTGCCAATACCGGTACGACGCTCACCGACACCCACGAAAGTTACATTTGTACGCATAATTTTTCCTCCTTGACATTTTCATTGATTGTTTGATATATTTAATTTGCGGACCTTTCCGCAGAATTAACAAAATCCATAACAGCTTGATGTTCTTCAAAATACATCTGTCGCACTTCTTTAATGCACTTGCGCATATCTGCCATAGTAATAAAAGAAACTACACTAGAAACGCAAATACCAAGAATGACGCCCAAATAAACGGCAATTTCCAAAACAGACATTTGAAACACTCCTTAAAGGGGAGGGGAGGGAAACCCACTGCATGAACTAATAGAGCATATTTGCAATGTTGATATATGGAAGGACTTTGTAACAGCATTCAACACATTACCACACATATTGGAAAACTACTTACATTGTCCATCATGGCTAAACCCAATACTAACATTTCTACTAGCTGGACTTTACGCCACCAAAACGCCATCAATCATAGCAATCGTTGGCTTTTTGTTATTCAGCATTGCAAGAGCAATCTACCGCAAATTCAATAGGTTTTAATCTCCCTGAATTTTGATACGATCGTGCAAATCCGTAAGAATCTCAATGATTTTGAGTTTGCTCTTAACCTCAAGCTGATGCTCTTTATAGCAAAGGAATGCAACCCACACAGCAAAGGCAACAA
>JAZUNW010000035.1:0-13440 GCA_045604325.1 Faecousia sp.
CATTCCGAGGGAGCGTCAGCGAGTCGAGGAATCTACGCATTTCGTTTATATTTGCATTAAAATCGGTGCCAAGATCCCTCGACTCCGTTTCACTCCGCTCGGGATGACAGCATTTTTGGTGGTACGGTAAACGATCATTTACAGCCGCAAGGGGGGCATTTTATGGACGATATGATCTATATGCAGGAGGCTTTGGCCTTGGCTGCTGAGGCAGCTGCCGAGGGCGAAGTGCCGGTGGGCTGCGTCATCGTAAGAGATGGCGTGATCGTCGGCCGTGGCCGCAACCGCCGGGAACAGAATAAAACTGCCCTTGCCCACGCAGAGTGTGAAGCCATCCGGCAGGCCTGCGAAAAATTAGGTGGCTGGCGGCTGTGGGATTGCACTTTGTATGTTACATTAGAGCCCTGCCCCATGTGTGCAGGTGCTATCATCAATGCCCGGATCCCCCGGGTGGTCTATGGCGCAAGTGATTTAAAATACGGTGCCTGCGGCTCGGTGTGCGATCTGTTCAACATGGAATTTAACCATCACCCCCAAACGGTGGCGGGTGTGATGGGGGAGCAGTGCGCGGCACTCTTAACGGACTTTTTCCAGAACCTGCGGGTAGAGCTGCGCAGCAGGCCCAAGTGGAAACGGCCTTAGGGTATCGCATTTTTTCGTAAATCCTGCCGCCGTTCGACACTTCTTGTCAGGAGGGGTAAAATGGAACATCGGCGGCAGGTATTGCGTTTCGGAACTGCAGTGATCGTGCTGGCAGCAGTCATTCGGCTGCTGTCAGCCGGTTTTTTAAGCCCTTTGGTTGCATTGATCCAAAAACCGGATGTGCTTTCTTTTTTAATGTATATGGAAACTGGGCGAATCGTCCGCTTTCCCCAGAGCCTGCCGGCAGAGCCGGAGGAAACTGCGCCCCCGTCCGAGCAGCAGACAGAGCCCCCAAGCATACCGGATCAGGAGACGGTGGTGACTTTTTCTGCCCAGGACATGGAGCTTGTGCAGGTGCAGTACCATTGCAGCCACCGCCCCGACATCAGTAAGCTGCTGACGAAACCCCTTGAATGGAATCTGAAGGATAAAGAGCCTGCGGTGCTGATCCTGCACACCCATGCCACCGAGTCCTACACGGGGGATGACATCGATTATTCCGGTTATTTCCGATCCTTAAAAGAGGATCAGAATATGCTGGCCATCGGGGATGAGATCGCACGGGTGCTGGAGGCAGGGGGAATCTCGGTGCTTCACGACAAGACCCTCCACGATTACCCCAACTACAACAGCGCTTATAACAATTCCCGGGATACCATTAAAGCGTATTTGGAGAAATATCCCACTATCCGCATGGTGCTGGATATCCATCGGGATGCATCGGCATCCACTTCCGGCCAACTGGTGACATCTGCCACAGTTGGCGGCGAAAAGTCAGCCCAGCTGATGATGGTGGTGGGAACAAAATCCCCCGGCTGGGAAGAAAATCTCTCCCTTGGGCTGAAGCTGACAGCCCTTTTGGAGCAGGAAAACCCCGGCATATGCCGCCCCATAGACCTGCGCACAGAGCGGTTTAACATGGATTTGTCACCGGGCGGCATGCTGGTGGAGGTGGGCGCAGCCGGCAACACCCGGCAGGAGGCCCTCATCGCGGCAAAGGCGTTGGCGGAAAGCATTTTGCAGCTTGCGGGCGGTTCGGAGTAGGCCTTACAGCAATGTCCACCAGGTAAATGCCTGGGATTCTTCCATGGCCGCCGCCATTTGGGACAGCCGGGTGCAAAGATCCGCAAATTCCACATTCAGACGCAACTTTTTATAGATCTCCAACAGGGAGAACAGCGTGTCCATTTCTTCCAAAGGTTCGTGATCTGCAACAGCTGCGGTAAAATTCCGATAGGTTTCCCATCGCTCCCTGGCGGACTCCGCCAGGGAGATCGCATTTTCCCAGTCGCCGTTCAGTGCCTCCCGGGATGCCTCCTCCAAGGTTTCCGCCAAAGGCGCGTGGATGCGGCAAAAGCAGAAAGTCAGCAAGATCCCCGCCATGAGAAAGAAGAGCAAAAGTCCGATGCCGATATAAAGCCGCTTCATGATGGGTTCTCCCTTCCCACCCACAGAACATGATCGGCACCGTCTACAGTCAGCAGCCATGTGGCGGCAATATCTGTGCCGTGCTGCTGCAGGACTTTTCGGAGCCAGCGGCTGTCCTTGCCGGCAAGCTGCAGGTTTTCATTATATAAATAGCCGTCGGCGATGATGGTGTAAGGTAGGTGCTGGGGCTTGACTTCTATGCCTGCTGCCTTGGCACTGGCGGGCTGGAATTTGGGATAGGGGAACACCGAGAGATTTCCGTTTGTTTCCAAAATGGCATATTGAACACTTCTGAGATCCAGCACATCCTTTTCCCGCAAAAGCTCCGTCAGCTCGTCCATAGTCACACGGGTGCTGCGCAGGTTGTTTTGCAGAATGCGGCCGTTTTCAATGAGGATCACCGGCTTACCGCACAGGAGTCTGCGCAGCTTGACAGAGTGCATGCTTAAGGCGGACAGCACAAGCTCCACTCCCAGCACAGTCAGGATCGGAACAAGACCGGAGTAGAGGGGGATGCCGCCGTCCTGCATGGGGATGGATGCTAAGTTTGCCACCAGCATGGTCACCACAAATTCCGCCGGCTCCATTTGGCCGATCTGCCGCTTGCCCATAAGTCTGATAACGGCAATCAGCACCAGATACAGTACGATGGTGCGAATGTAGGATAGGATCATAGCCACGCACTCCTTTCGGTAGGATAGTATTTGTCCCAGAAGGAAAAGTATGCAAATTTCTGTTTGTAGGGCAGTTGTTTTGTTGCTGTGGCGCGGGAGCGCCATGGCTTCTCCCGGGGAGAAGCTGTCACCGCTCCAAGCGGTGACTGATGTGGAATGCGGGCGGTAACCTTACAATTTTAGTCACTGTAACAGGCTTTTTTAAACCTGATGATGCACGCCGTTCCACACCCGCCCAGTGTGCGCACTGGGCACCCTCTCCCCGGGAGAGGGTATTTAGGCAAACGCACCGAAAAGCCGCAATTTGGTGGGAAGTTGGAAGGAATGCTACTTTACATCGGCGGGATTTTGGGGTAGAATATTAAAAAAGGAGGTGCATCCAACATGGAGGATACACAAAAAGAACTGGAGCGGCTGGAACAGGAGCTGCTGGTAGAAGAAAAATCCGATATCGATAAGGAAGTGGACGAGATCCTTTTGGACGAGGAGCTGCTGCGGGAGGTCAAGCCTGCCGATGCAGAGCCTGCATTTGACGATCCCGAGAAGATCCACGAGCCGGTCGAGCCCATGGTCTACCGCAATTTCTCCAATGATTACGGCAAGGATCAGCAGGGTGATACCGAAAATGAGCAGAAGAAAAAGGATAAGGTAGTCATCGGTCTGATGATCGCAGTGTCTGCACTGTGCCTTGGCATTATGGGCATTTTGCTTTACTGGCTGCTGGCATTCCTAAACTAACATGCCGGAAAAAAACGTTGGCCGCTTTGCGCCCACGCCTTCGGGGCGAATGCATTTGGGAAATGTGTTTGCGGGGCTGCTTGCGTGGCTGTCCGTAAAGAGCCGTGGCGGTGAGATGGTGTTGCGGATGGAAGATCTGGACACACAGCGCACCAGCAGTGAATTTGCGGAAGTTTTGCGTGATGATCTTCGCTGGCTGGGCCTTACATGGGACAAAGAGACCGAGCCCCAAAGTAAGCGAAGCAAGGTTTATGACGGCTATTTTGAGATTTTGAGGGAAAAGGGGCTGCTGTACCCCTGCTACTGCACCCGCAGCCAGCTTCACAGCGTCAATGCCCCCCATCTTTCCGACGGTACTTATGTCTATCCCGGCACTTGCCGGAATCTCACAGCACCGCCCACAGACCGCCAGCCCGCCTGGCGGGTCACTGTGCCGGATCGGGTGTGGGAACTGACGGATAAGGTTCAGGGACTCTACCGGGAAAATCTTTTGACAGATTGCGGCGATTTTGTGGTCCGCAGGGCTGATGGGGTATATGTCTATCAGCTGGCAGTGACGGTGGACGACGGGGAGGCCGGCGTGACCGAAGTGGTCAGAGGTATGGACCTTTTAAGTTCTGCCCCACGGCAGATGTATCTGCAGGAACTGTTTGGCTTCCCGCACCCTCAGTATGCCCACGTGCCTATGCTGCTCGCTCCCGACGGACGCAGGCTCAGCAAGCGGGACAAGGATCTGGACTTGGGGGTGTTGCGGCAAAATATGTCGGCGGAAAGCTTGATCGGCCGTCTTGCCCATGCTGCGGGGTTGATCCCCAAGGCGGAATCCGTGTCCGCAAAGGAGCTTGCGGCGCACTTTTCGTGGGAGCATGTGCAAAAAGCGGATATTGTATTGTCACTTTGAACCAAAATGGCACTTTATATTTGCACATTTAAACGAAAAACCTGAGCCGCTATTGCGCTTTCCGGCAGTGGCGGCTATAATTTAGGTATTACAAAACAAAGGAGGCCATTGTTATGGCAAAGAAACCCGTTTTGGTGGTCATGGCTGCCGGTATGGGCAGCCGCTACGGCGGTTTGAAACAGATCGACCCTGTGGGCAGCCACGGCGAAGCGATCCTCGGGTATTCTCTTTTCGATGCCCATGTGGCAGGATTTGGAACTGCTGTAATTATTATTAAGAAAGCCATCCGCAAGGACTTTATGGAGACTGTGGGCAAGCGCTTGGAAAAGTGCCCCATGGAGATCCGCTATGCCTACCAGGGACAGCATAAGATGCTGCCTGCAGGCGTGACCGTTCCCGAAGTCCGTGGCGCAAAGCCCTGGGGCACCGGTCATGCTGTGCTGTGTGCATCCAAGGAGATCGGGGATGCACCTTTCGCGGTCATCAATGCCGACGATTACTACGGCAAGTCTGCTTACAAGGCCATGTATGATTATCTGTGCACCATGGAGGATACGGACAAGTGGGAGTTCTGCATGGTGGGTTACCACTTGGGCAACACCGTCACCGACCATGGCAGCGTGGCCCGTGGTGTATGCGATGTGGATGCAAACGGCTATCTGACCAACATCGTAGAGCGACTGAAGATCGAAAAGTACGAAGGCGGCATCCACTTCACAGAAGACGGTGAGACTTACGAGGACTTGGCGGCAGATACCTTGGTATCCATGAATATGTTTGGCTTTACTCCCAGCATGCTGACTGCCTTGGCAGAGGGCTTCCCGGTGTTCCTTGAGAAGGAAGTGCCCGAGAATCCTGCCAAGAAGGAGTATCTGCTCCCTACCATCGTCAATGGCCTTCTGCACGAAGGCAAGGTGCGGCTGAGAGTGCTGTCCTCTGCGGACCGCTGGCATGGTGTTACCTACGCAGCAGATAAGCCTCAGGTGGTAGCAGCCCTGCGGGAAAAGACCGAGCAGGGCCTGTACCCCGACGGCCTTTGGAAATAAGCATTATGACCCCGAGGCATTCGCCTCGGGGTTTTTCTGTGATGCGGTAAATGATCGTTTAACTTAGCAAGCACTACCAGAGATGTCATTCCGAGGGAGCGTCAGCGAGTCGAGGAATCTACGCATTTCGTTTATATTTGCATTAAAATCGGTGCCAAGATGCCTCGACTCCGTTTCACTCCGCTCGGGATGACAGCATTTTTGGTGGTACGGTAAACGATCATTTATCTTTATTGTAATGTCTGACAAAATATGCTATAATGTGCCTAACTGATATTTTGGAGGTGCTTATCTTGGAATTCAGCGTAAATCATCCCATACTTTTTGTGCTGGCAGGCATTTTGGTGGCCGTGGTGCTGGCGCAGTCTGTCTATTTCCTTGTTAAGGCGTGGAAACGGGCAAAGGAGCTTGGCATGGACATGACGAAGGTCAAAAAGACCGTCAAGACCGCCGCCATTTTTACCATTGCACCGGCAGTTGCCATCGTCATCAGCGTGATGACCTTGAGCCAGACCTTAGGTCTGCCCCTGCCCTGGCTGCGCCTTAGCGTGGTGGGCTCTATGAGCTATGAGACTGTGGCGGCCAGCAATGCTTTGGAGGCCATGGGTCAGTCCCTGGGCTCCGGCGCAGGTCTGAATGCGCAGCAGTATGTCAATGTGATGCTTGTTATGACCATTTCCATCATGATGGGCATTTGGCTGGTGCCGGTCATCGGCAAAAGGCTGCAAAACGGCATGGTGAATCTGGGCAAGCGGGACGCCAAGTGGGCGGATACTTTTTCCAACGCTCTGTTCATCGGCATGATTGCCGCCTTTTTGGGCTTTGTTTTCTGTGATGTGTATCGCCTTTGGACCCCCGAGGCCCGCTTTATCACCGAAACCGTGGTGGAGAACGGCTTGGAGGTGGAAAAGCAGATCCCCGTCAGCGCAACCTCCGGTCTGATTCCTGTGTGCGTTATGCTGGTGTCTGCGGTGACTATGGTGATCTGCGGCCTTTTAATGCGCAAGCCCAAGCTCAAGTGGCTCAGCGAGTATGCGCTGCCCATTTCTTTAGTGGTGGGCATGGCGGTTGCCATTCCCGTTACCGCATGGCTGGGCTAAGGAGGTAGCAATATGAAAAAGAATATGAGCTATATGGACTCTGTGCACTGGGACGGCCGGATATGGAATCTTTCCGTTATGGTGCTGCTGATGGCGTTCCCCATTACCGTTGCCATTTTGTTCGGTGTCAGCCCCGATTGGAAGGCACTGGGACTTGGCCTTGTGGCCACAGCGCCCATGTATTGGGCGGTAGGTGCTATCGAAACGGTTACCTTTGTGCCCATGCTGGGCGCAGGCGGTTCCTACTTAAGCTTTGTTACCGGTAACATCTCTAACCTCAAGCTGCCCTGCGCCCTGAATGCGCTGGAGCAGAATGAGGTCAGCGCCAACTCCGAAGAGGGCGAGGTCATTTCCACCATCGCCATTGCCACTTCCAGCATTGTTACCACCGTGATTATCATTATCGGCGTTGTCTTAATTGCCCCGCTGACCCCCATTCTCAGCGCACCCGTACTGCAGCCCGCCTTTGAGCAGATCCTGCCGGCGTTGTTCGGCGGTTTGGGCGTTGCCTTCGTCAGCAAGAACTGGAAGCTGGCGCTGGCACCCATTGCTTTGATGCTGGTGCTATTTATTTTCATTCCTGCCCTGGATTCCGGTATGGTGGGCATCATGGTGCCGGTGAGCGCCCTGTTTACCATCGGCGTGGGCCGCATTCTGTATAAAAGAGGTGTGCTGTAATGGGCTACGCAATTTTGGGGGCAGTTGTCCTGTTTTTTGCAGTAGTGCTGATCCGCACCGCCATGTTTAAGCCCAAGGCGCAGCCCCCCATCAGCGACGAAGAAGTGGAGTTCGACCGGGAAAAGACGGTTCAGGCTCTTTCTGCGCTTGTCAAGTGCAAAACGATTTCCTATAACGATAAGTCTATGGAAGACGACGGCCAGTTCCAAAAACTCATCGACTTGCTGCCGCATCTGTATCCCAATGTGGCGAAAAACTGCGAACTGACCAAGCTTCCGGACCGGGCATTGCTGTTTAAGTGGACGGGCAAGTCTTCTGCCGCACCTTCTGTCATGATGGCCCACTATGATGTAGTGCCGGTGAACGAGGATGGCTGGGAAAAGCCCCCCTTTGCCGCCATCATCGAAGATGGTGTTATGTGGGGCCGCGGTACACTGGATACGAAGGTTACCTTCAACGGCGTGCTGTCCGCTGCCGATCATTTGATTGAAAAGGGTTTCGTGCCCGAAAACGATATGTACTTTGCCTTCTCTGGCGGCGAAGAGGTCAACGGCAAGGGTGCGCCCAACATCGTGCAGTGGTTCTTTGACCATGGCGTGCAGCCCGCTCTCGTTGTGGATGAAGGCGGCGCCGTGGTGGAAAATGTGTTCCCCGGCGTGAAGCAGCCCTGCGGTCTCATCGGCATTGCGGAAAAGGGCATGATTAATGCCCAGTTTAAAACCGCGTCCAACGGCGGTCATGCCTCTGCCCCCAAGCCCCATACGCCGGTAGGCGTGCTGTCGGCTGCCTGCAAGCGGCTGGAGGATCACCCTTTTAAGGCCCACATTGCCGGTCCTGCGGCAAAGATGTTCGACACCCTGGGCCGTTATTCTACCTTCCTCTATAAGATGATCTTTGCCAATATGTGGTGCTTCGGCTGGGTCATTGATCTGTTGGGCAAGCTGTCCGGCGGTGAGATGAACGCTTTGGTGCGCACCACCGTGGCGTTTACCCAGATGGAGGGCAGCTCTGCCCGGAATGTGATTCCTACCGAGGCGAAGATGGTTGCCAATATGCGCTTAAATCCCCACGACAGTGTGGAAAGCGCCCTGGCATACCTGCGCAAGACTGTGAAAAACGAGCAGGTAGAAGTGTCCGCGCTGGAGTCCTTCGAGCCCAGCCCCGTATCGGAAACCGATTGTCCTGCATGGGATAAGGTTTCTGCCTCCGTTGCCGAAACATGGCCCGGCTGCATCGTTTCGCCTTACCTAATGGTGCAGTGCTCCGATTCCCGGCATTACCGGGATTTAAGCAATCATGTTTACCGGTTCTCTGCCATGGCGCTGACCTCGGAAGAACGGTCCACCATCCACGGCAACAACGAGCGCATTCGTGTGGAGGCCATCTCCCGTGCGGTGGAATTCTATATCCGCTTGATGCAGAAGTGTTAATAAAAAGACTCCCCGCTGGGGAGTCTTTACTTTTATCAAAAAATCTGCTATCCTTGAAATATTGGAGGTGAGGGCATGAAACTGAAAAAACTGACAGCCTTGGCACTGCTTACAGCGGTTGCCCTCATTATCTTCACGGTAGAGGCACAGATTCCCGCTATCGTGCCCGTTCCGGGTGTGAAATTAGGCCTTGCCAACATCGTCACGGTGTTTGCTGTCTTCGCCATCGGGGCAAAAGAGGGCGGTTTGGTGCTTGCCTGCCGGATTTTTTTAGGGGCGGTATTTGCGGGAAATTTCAGCACCATCTTTTATTCCGGCGCAGGCGGTCTTTGTGCCATCCTTGCCACCACCCTATTAAAACGGATATTGACGGAAAAGCAGATTTGGGTAGCGGGCTGTATCGGTGCAGTTGCCCATTCCATCGGACAGATGGCGGCCGCCGTTGCCATCACAGGAACGCCGGGACTGCTCATCTATCTGCCGGTGCTGATCGCCATCAGCATCCTTACCGGCTGCCTTACGGGTATTACTGCCCAAATGCTACTGAATCGGGGAGATAAACTGTGGAAAACTATTTTCAGATGAATATGGATAAGCGCAGCATCGATGCCATTTCCAATTTGGGTCTTGCCCATATCGGTGACGGCGTGTATGAGCTGATGTGCAGAAGCTATCTTTGTGCCAAGGGCGACCATACGGTGAAAAATCTGCACCGGGATGCCGTGGAGCTGGTAAAAGCCCCCACACAGGCGAAGTTTGCGGACAAGCTGCTGCCCCATTTGACCGAGGAGGAGCAGAGCTACTACCGCCGGGGCAAAAACGCCCACTCCCATGCTGCGCCCAAGTCGGCCACCCCCCAGGAGTATGCCAAGGCAACGGGTCTGGAGACTCTGTTCGGTGCGTTGTACCTTGCCGGTAAGCTTGACCGGCTCAATGAATTGTTTGCGATCATGATGGAGGCCTGAAATGGCATTTGATGCGTTTTATCTTTCCTGCGTGCTGCAGGAGGTCCGGAGTTTGGAGGACGCAAAAATTGAAAAGATCCACCAGCCCAGCCGGGATACAGTGGTTTTGCACTTAAAACACCGGGAAGGCCGGGCCAAGCTGCTGTTTGCGGCCAATCCTGCCGCACCCCGCCTGCATTTAACAACGGCGAATCCGGAAAATCCGCCGGAGCCGCCTATGTTTTGCATGCTGCTGCGCAAGCACCTGATGAGCGCCCGGCTTACAAAGGTTACGCAGATTCCCATGGAGCGCTGTGCGGCGTTTCATTTCGACTGCATTGACGAGATGGGCGACCGGGTGGAAAAACGGCTGGTGGCGGAGCTTATGGGCAGAACTTGTAATTTGTACCTGCTGGCGCCGGACGGGCGGATTATAGACTGTCTGCGCCGCGTAGGTCTTGACGAGACCGCCAAGCGCCCTGCGCTGCCGGGTATGTACTATCAAAATCCTGAGCCGGTGCATAAGGTAGACCCCGCGAAGGAAGAAAGTTATGTAAACTTATTGACGGACAATGGTGCGGATATCCTCGCGGACCGGCTGATGGATACCCTTGGAGGCTTGTCCCCCTTGGTGTGCCGGGAAGCGGCGCTGTATGCCGCCAGCAGTACCGATGCCCGTATCACCGGCTGCGACACCGCGGCGGTTGTGGAACGGCTGAAGCTGTTTTTTGCGGAGCACTTAAATCACCCCAGAGCCTACTATGCTCCGGGCCCCGACGGCACGCCCAAACAGTTTGCCTTTTGCCCCATCCGTCAGTACGGCGAGAGCCGGGAGGCAGAGAGTTTTTCTGCTCTGCTGGATATGTATTACACCCTGCGTGACCGCAAGGATGCCATCCGGCAAAAGGGACAGGGTCTGCGAAAGACTGTGCAGAATCTCTGCACCCGTCTGACCCGCAAGATCGCCCTGCAGGAAAAGGAACTGCGGGAGTCCAAGGACCGGGAGCGGCTGCGTCAGCTGGGCGATATCGTCACCGCCAATCTGCACCGGATCAAAAAAGGACAGACAGTGCTGCAGGCAGAGGATTTTTACGATGAGCAAATGCGCGTTATCGATATCGCCATTTCTCCCATTTTGTCCCCCCAGCAGAATGCGGCGAAGTTTTATAAAGACTATACCCGCATGAAAAACGCGGAAAAGGAGCTGACCCGCCAGTTGACCATCGGCCGTGAGGAGCTTTCCTACCTGCAGAGTGTGCTGGAAGAGTTAAACCGGGCCCAAACCGAGCAGGAGCTGGAGGAGATCCGGCAGGAGCTCCATGCCGGCGGCTATGTGAAACTTGACTCCGGCAAGCGGAAGATGAAGCAGGCAAAGATTGCCCCCATGCGGTTTGAGTCCACCGACGGTTTCCCCATTTATGTGGGTCGTAACAACCGGCAGAATGAGGAGCTGACCTTCAAAATGGCCCGCAAGGACGATATATGGCTTCACGCATCCAAAGTCCATGGCAGCCATGTCATCATCGCCTGCGCCGGACAGCCGGTGCCGGATGACACAGTCACTCAGGCGGCGCAGCTTGCCGCCCATTATGCGGAGACTACCGGCGGACAAAACATTCCCGTGGATGTCACTCCCGTCAAGCAGGTGAAAAAGACACCGGCGGGCAAGCCCGGTATGGTCATCTACCATACCTATCGCACTGTCATCGTCAATCCCTACCCGGACATCGTGGTGGACGAACTGAACGCAGAGAAAAAATAAAATTGTGGTTTATCGGGCAGAGGCTCCCCTAAGATGTCATTCCGAGTATAGCGTAGCGAATCTTAATCATCATGCTTGCCAGCGGCAAGCATACGATAACATTCGCAAAGCGGAATCGAGGAATCTACGCACGAATAGGATATATGCAGTCAAATTGGTGCCAAGATCCCACGACTTCGCTCGGGATGACAAGACAGTTTGATGTTTGCAACACAGCGACAAACTGAAATTTGAAAAGCGCCCCGTATGGGGCGCTTTTCCTGTTGAGAAATCGGTCGGAATATGGTATACTGGCAAAAAAGAGGGGGGGCAGACCGTGAAAAAGTGGATAAGTGTTCTCTTGGCGGCGCTATTGCTGTGCGGCTGCACCGAGCCTCCGGAGCCGACTCAAACTGAGCCGCCCACCTTGCCCCCAAGCCCCTACACGGCGGATGATTACCGGTATGAGGGCGACTTTTTGACCTGCACTGCCGGTGAAACGGTGCTGGGCGTGGATGTGTCTTCCCATCAAGAGGAGATTGACTGGAAAAAGGTTGCGGACGCGGGCATCCAATTCGCCTTCGTCCGTCTTGGCAACCGGGGCTACAAGACTGGCAACATCAGCGCTGACAGCTATGCCATCGCAAACCTTCAAGGTGCAGCAGAAGCGGGTCTTCTGGTAGGTGCTTACTTCTTCTCCCAAGCTGTATCGGTAACGGAAGCTAAGGAAGAGGCAAAATTTGCGCTGGAAGTGCTGGACGGGTTCTCGCTGGATCTTCCTCTGGTATATGACTGGGAATATGTAAATGAGACCGCTCGGACAGCAAATGTGGACAAGCGCACCCTGACGGATTGTACTTTGGCATTTTGCAAAGCGGTAGAAAAAGCGGGTTACGATACCATGGTCTATTTCAACAGTTATCAGGCAACGGATCTGTTGTACTTAAATGAACTGGCGCAGTATCCCTGGTGGCTTGCCATGTACGATGTTGATGCGGAGTTTCCCTGCAAAGCGGATCTTTGGCAGTACACAAGCAGCGGCAAAGTACCCGGCATCAAAGGCAAAGCCGATGTGAATCTAATGTTTACGGACTTCGGTCTGGGACAAGCGGTTTTTGGAGAAGTGGGATAATGGAAAAGCACCTGCGTGAGTAGGTGCTTTTGCGTTATTTCTGATTTGCCAGGAATGTTTCAAGATTGACGGTATGGCTGTATTTTACCGATGCCTTGCGGTCCTTTTCGATGATGACCCTTGTCAGGTCAATGTCATTGAGGGCAGCGATGGCTACGATGTAGTGGATCATGTCCGCAAGCTCAATTCCCAATTGTTCAGTAAGGTCTGTTTCGTCGGTACTTTTCCGGCCTGCTCGCTTATTTAGCACTTCTGCTACTTCGCCGATCTCTTCGACCAGTTTCATAAACATGCCCTGCTCGTTGGCCCAGCCGCAGTAGCGGTCGGCAAGATAGCTTTGCAATGCGTCGATTGTGATTTTCATTGTGTGTTCTCCCTTGCGGTTTTTTACAGCATAGCACAAAATGGCGGTTTTGGCAATGGTTGAAGGAAGATAGACGAATGCCAACAGGCATACTGCCTGCCGTCATCCGTCTATGGATTCTCCCACGGCCTAAAAACATGCTCTCCCCAGCATGTTTTTACCCAACCTGCGGTTGGGCCGGCCTTTCGACTCCCAATTACCACCCACCCCAGAAAGAAACCCCTCCGCTTTTGCGGATGGATTTCTTTCTGGGGTGGGTGATGGGATTCGAACCCACGAATACCGGAACCACAATCCGGTGCCTTAGGCCTCTTGGCGACACCCACCATATGAAGTTTTGCTGATTTGCCCCATGATCGAACTGCAGATTTGCCAGGAGGGACTCGTTTACATTTTTGCCTCCGGCAAAAATGTTGGCACGCCAGGAGGGACTCGAACCCCCGACCTACTGCTTAGAAGGCAGTTGCTCTATCCAGCTGAGCTACTGGCGCATATCAGTGGAGCGGGTGACGGGAATCGGACCCGCGTATCCAGCTTGGAAGGCTGGTGTTCTACCATTGAACTACACCCGCATAATCGTGCTTTCCTGGCTGTTCAGCTAGAAGAAGTCGGATCGTAGCCA
>JAZUNW010000036.1:0-68600 GCA_045604325.1 Faecousia sp.
CTTTTCCAGCTCCGCCGGGTCGCAGAGGAGCTCGCCACCCGTGGGAAAATCGGGGGCAAGCAGGGTGTCGGTGAGGGTGCAGGCGGGATTTTTGATATAGGCAATGGTGGTCTCGCAGACTTCCTTGAGGTTGAAGCCGCAGAGATAGGATGCCATGCCGACGGCGATACCCTGATTGGCACTGACGAGGATATTGGGGAAGGTAGTGGGGAGGAGCGTCGGCTCCTTCATCTTGTTGTCGTAGTTATCGACAAAATCCACCGCATCCTGATCGATATCACGAAACAGCTCTGCACAGATGGCAGAGAGCTTTGCCTCGGTATAGCGGCTGGCGGCATACGCCATGTCGCGGGAGTAGACCTTACCGAAGTTACCCTTACTGTCCACAAAGGGATGGAGTAACGTCTCGTTGCCCTTTGCCAGGCGCACCATGGTCTCATAAATGGCCGCATCACCGTGGGGGTTCAGACGCATGGTCTGGCCCACGATATTGGCGGACTTGGTGCGCCTGCCGGTGAGCAGACCCATTTTGTACATGGTGTACAGCAGCTTTCTATGGGAAGGCTTAAAGCCGTCAATTTCCGGGATGGCCCGGGATACGATGACCGACATGGCATAGGGCATGTAGTTGATCTCCAGCGTTTCGGAGATGGCCTGCTCGGTAGTAGAGCCCACCAGACCCACCACGCCGTCGGTATTGATTTTTTTCTTATTCTGTTCCGGTTCTTTCTTCTTTCGTGCCATGGTGCACCTCTCTTAGGAAATATCCGCCAGTTCCAGATACTTGGCGCCGTTTTCGGCGATGAAATTCTTTCTTTCATTTAAGGCATCGCCCAGCAGCACATCGAAATAGTGGCTGGTGCGCTCAGCATCCTCGGGCATCACCTTAATAAGCCGGCGGGTCTCGGGGTTCATGGTGGTCATCCACATCATCTCGGGATCGTTTTCACCAAGGCCCTTGGAGCGCTGGATGGTGACCTTTTTGCCCTCTAACTCCTTGAGGATCTTTACCTTTTCTGACTCATTGTAGGCAAACCATGTCTTATCCTTGCAGGTGATCTCAAACAGAGGAGACACCGCAATATACACATACCCGTCCCGGATGAGGGTCGGACACAGCCGGTATAGCATAGTAAGGATCAGGGTGCGGATCTGGAAGCCGTCCACATCGGCGTCGGTACAGATAACCACCTTGTTCCACCGCAGATTGTCAATGTCAAAGGAAGACAGTTCCTTTGCCTTTTTGCCCTGCACCTCTACACCGCAGCCGAGGACCTTCATGAGGTCTGTAATGATGGGGGATGCGAAAATTTTGTTATAGTCTGCTTTCAGGCAGTTTAGGATCTTACCGCGGACCGGCATGATGCCCTGGAACTCTGCGTCACGGCTCAATTTAACAGAGCCCAATGCGGAGTCGCCCTCCACGATATACAGCTCCCGCACCGCCGTATCCCGACTGCGGCAGTCAACAAACTTTTGCACACGGTTGGCGATATCCAGCTTGGTAGTCAGCTGCTTTTTCATGCTGGACTTGGTCTTTTCGGCGGATTCTCTTGCCCGCTTGTTGATGAGGATCTGATCCGCAGCCCGGTCAGCCTCCTGCTTGTTCTCGATAAACCAGACCTGCAGTTGCTCCTTGAAGAAATTGGTCATGGCCTCCTGGGTAAACTTGGAGTTGACCGACTTCTTGGTCTGGTTCTCAAAGCAGCCGATAGTGGAGAAACAGTTGGTGACCATCACAAGGCTGTCCTGAATGTCCTGGAAGAGGATCTTGTTTTCGTTTTTGGTGTACTTGCCCGAGTCACGCAGGTACTTGTCGAAAGCCGCAGTAAAGCCAAGGCGCACTGCCCGGTCGGGGCTGCCGCCGTACTCCAGCCAGGAGGAGTTGTGGTAATACTCCATGTGGCTGACCTGCTTGCTGAAACAGAAAGATGCGGTGATCTTCAGCTTCATTTCGGGACGGTTTTCCGCATCACGGCCACGGCGCTCGGTCTCCCAGTAGGTCGGCATGGTAAAGGCGTTGTCGCCAACCAGTTCTTCCACATACTGCTTGATGCCGTTTTCGTAGCAGAACTCTTCTTCTTCAAATTTTTTGCCCACCTGATTGCGGAATTTGAAAGTAATACCCTTGTTTACCACCGCCTGCCGGCGCAGCACATCCCGGTAATACTCCACGGGAATGTTGATGTCAGTAAACACCTGCTTGTCCGGCCGCCAGTGGAACAGCGAGCCGGTCTTTCTGCCACGGTCGGTGGGCTCTTTCTTTAAGCCGCCCTTGTTTCTGCCCTTTTCGAAGTGCAGATCGTAGCGGAAGCCGTCACGGCGGATGGTGGCATCAAAGAACTCAGAGGCATACTGAGTGGCGCAGGAGCCAAGGCCGTTAAGACCCAAGGAGTACTCATAGTTCTCGCCATTTTCGCCGTACTTGCCGCCGGCATACATTTCGCAGAAAACAAGCTCCCAGTTGTAGCGCTTTTCTTTCTCATTGTAGTCCACAGGGCAGCCACGACCGAAGTCCTCCACCTCTACAGAGAGGTCTTCATAGCGGGTGACGATGATGGTATCGCCGTGACCCTCCCTTGCCTCATCGATGGCATTACTGAGGATCTCAAACACCGCATGCTTGCAGCCCTCTAAGTCGTCAGATCCAAAAATAACCGCAGGGCGCTTGCGGACACGCTCCTCGCCCTTGAGCATGGAAATGCTGGAGTTTCCGTATTGTTCCGTCTTTTTAATAGCCATAGTAAATACCTGCCATACTTATCCATTTTAACTTCCTTATTATACGCAAAAAATGCGGTAAAGTCAACAACCCCAAACAACATATGCCCCTGTTCGACAAAAACCGCCACAATCCCTTGTGGATCGTGGCGGTATATCGGTTATCGACGCTTTTTGATTACGAACACCCACACAGCGGCAGCGCCGCCTGCGAGGACCAGCACACCGGCAACGATGATAACCGTCCACGGCGTTTCTGCCTTAGGTTCGTCATCCTGCTCCGTTGTGCCCGCAGGCTTCGTTGCGGGCTCAGTCACCGGCTCCGTTTCTTGAGGCTCAGTCTGTCCCTCCGTGGGCGAGGTGTCCGCTGTCGGCTGTGTATTGCCCTCGGTAGGAATCTGCTCTTGCCCGGTCAGTTTGGGAATGTCCTGATTTTCGGTCTTTCCGCAAACGCTACACTTGCGCTGCTGCGTGCCCACCTCTTGCTCTGTGGGGGCTTTGATCTGTTCCCACGGACCGTAGCTGTGGCCCTTGGCTTCTACTTTCTGCTGCTTTTGTGTCACTTCGCCGCAGGCAGAGCAATGTTTGCCTGCCGTAAGCCCGGTGGTGGTACAGCCCGCCTCCACCGCTTTGTCGGGCACTTCCGTGTGGCCGTTAAAGCACTTGGCTACCCACGTGACTTTTGTGCCGCACCGGTCCATTACATCCTTTGTCCATGTGACATTGCCCGCAGGATAATAAATCGTCGCCTTCCTATAGGGCCAATCATACATAAATGTAGGTGCATCACCATAAAACCAAACTTCTTTTACTTTCGTCTCCCATTCTCCATCAGGCTCATCCAAAGACACGCCTTCAAGCTTAGGACTGCCCTTGAAAGCCAGCTTCTCGCAGTGATCCAGCCCTGTCAGTTCAACCAAAGTTACCGATGCCGGGATCTCAAGCTCTTTAATCAAATAGCATTTTCTAAATGCGTCCGCTCTGATCGTTGTGAGACCCTTGGGTAAATCAATTGCCTTCAGTTTATAGCAATCTGCAAAAGCTCGCAGATTGATCGATTTTAATGTTTTTGGGAGTGTGACTTTGGCCATATTTTCAAAGTGTACAAACGCATCTGTGCCGATGGTGGTCACACCGTTTTCAATGACCACCTCGGTGACCTCCATCCGCATGTCTTCCCATGGAGAGACCATTTGCTCACCATAGTCATACATTGGACCTGTTCCGGAAACGGTAAGCACGCCGCTCTCAAAGGTCCATGTCAAATTATCGCCGCAGGTGCCGCTGGTTTCAGCCGCTGCCGCGCTTACAGAAAAGAGTGTAAGCAGCAGCACGATCATAATAAGAAAGCTAAATTTTTTCATATTTTTCTCCTTTCATTCAACAGCAATCCATGTAACATTGCCGCCGTAGTTCTGCAATTTATCTTCTGTCCATGTGGGGTTATTTGCAGGATAGTAAGCGGTCAGCGCATGACCGGAAAATGAATTTGCATCGATTCTCGGTGCATCACTCAGAAAATGGACCTCCTGCACAGGACTTGCAGGTGAGATCTCTCTTAACCATTCCATTCCTGCTGCGATCGTGATGCGCTTTAAGGAAACACACCAGTTGGTGCCATTCACTATGTCAATACTCCCGCCAACCACAAGAGTCTCAAGCTGTTCCTGATAGCCCCAGGCGCCACTCATGGCATTGACATAAAGCTCCATATATTCAATAGCCTCACAACCGCTAAACACTGTGAGTCTATCGATCTGTGTCACCGAATGACCGACCACAAGCTTCTTCAGTGCGGTACAGTTTTCAAAAGCCATATCCTCCACCGTCTGAACGCCCCCTGCAAGCACTACCGTCTGCAAGGCGCTGCAACCGGAAAAGGCCTGCCGTTGGATGGTGCGCAGGCTGGCAGGAGCGGTAAACTCTGTAATCGCCGTATTGGCAAAAGCAACGCGCCCAATGTCCGTCAGCATACCATTCCCGGCAAACTGCACGTCTGCCAAATTCCCACAGCCGCCAAAGGCATAACGGCCGATGGTTTTTACATTGGCAGGGATGGAAACGGCCCGCAATGCTGTCAGGTTGCTAAATGCATAGTCACCGATCTTCGTCACACCCTCGGATATGTTCAGCTTCGTGATCTGTGTGCGACCATCTGCCCAAGGCTGCTCCCAATCGCCGCTTAGGTCTGTCATCTCACCCGTTCCGGAAATGGTCAGTACACCATCGTTTAGCGTCCATGCAAGAGTCTGTCCACAACTGCCGCTGCCCGAAACCATTGGCCGTGTTGGCGCTTCGGTCGGTGCCTGTGTGGGTGCTTGTGTGGGAGCTTCTGTAGGTGCTTCCGTCGGTGCCTGGGTCGCGGGTGCCGTAGGCGCTTCCGTAGGTGTTTCTGTGGGTGACTGGGTTGGCGCTTGCGTGGGAGCCTGTGTAGGTTCTTGCGCAGGTGCCTCGGTAGCCCCGGGGCCGTCAATTTCCCGCTGCTCCGGCTTGGGTACGGTCAAAAAGCAGATCGCCACCGTCACCGCCAGCATTCCCGCAACCGCTGTGATCCAAAAACCCGGTTTGCGATAGGAAAGCACATTCTTGATCCGCTGAGCAAGGCTTACCTTTCCAAAACACAGTGTCACCGCCGTCAGTCCGGAATAGCGCTTGCCGCAGTTAAGCAACGCATGGGAATAGGCCTTGCGCTGAGCAAGCTCCATCGGCCACACCACCCGCTCATCGCAGGCAACCTCCGTATCCCGGCAAAACAGCACATAGCACACCCAAACCAAAGGATTGTACCAATGAATACAAAGGCAAATATAGCCTAATAGTTTCCACCAGTGATCGCCTCTTGCAATATGGGCCTGCTCATGGGCAAGAATATGAGGAACATCCTCATCGGGCAGATCGGCAGGCAGATAGACACGGGGGTTCCAATAACCCATAACAAATGCACCGGTAATTCTGTCACTGACATACACACCGGGCTGTGTCTTCACTGCCATGCGGACCGTGTTCCGCAACCGCAGATAAGAGATTATTGCCGACAGCGTCATTGCCGTTCCCCCAACGACCCAAGCAATAAAAACGGCTTTCTCCCAGCGGATGCTTTCCTTCTGCGAAATGCTTGGAGTTACCGGAGTATCCGGCACATCGGGGATTTGCGGTGTATCCGGCATCGGCGGGGCATCCGGTATATCGGCATCCGGCAGAATCTGCTCCGGCTGTTGTTGACTTGGAGATAGGTAGACCGGAAGCTCCGGTTGCAGGCTCAAGCTGCTCTGGGGCGCAAAAGGAATCAGCAGACGCACTGCGGCCAACAACCACAGAACACAGATCAGCTGACGGGGTGCCTTGCACAGACACAGCCGCAGCACCAATACCACAATGATCACAATGCCGCCGAAGAATCCTGCCTGTAAATAACGCAGAAACAAATTTTCCACGACTATCACTCCTTATAGTTCTCTATAAGCTGCTCCAGACTTTCACATTCCTCCCGGCTGAGTTTTCCGCAATTACAGAAGGCTGCAAGAAACGCAGGAACAGAGCCGCCAAATGTCTTTTCCATCAATTCTTCCATCTGATTGCGCTGCGCCTGCTCTTTGGAAATCAAAGAGGTAACGGTTGCATTCTCATTTTTCAGCACGCCCCGCTCCGCCAGTCTGCGGATCACCGTATAGGTGGTAGCCTTAGACCAACCCAGCTGCTGCGCACAAAGGGCCGCCAGCTTGGTGCTGTTTATGGGCTCATGCTCCCACAAAATCAAACAAAAACGGTATTCGCTGTCAAAAATTTTTGGTGTTTCCATAATTGCCCTCCTATATAGGTTTAATGCGTTAAACTTCTACTGCAAGTTTAACACATTAAACCTCGCCTGTCAATATACATGGAAGTCCAGTTCACAAAAGAATACCGCCGCTGCAAAAAGCAGCGGCGGTGTTTCGTTACAGCTTATGGAAAATGGGCTTTCTATCCTCGAATGTGCAAACATAGCCAAAAATGTCCTTCAGCATTTGGCAGGCACGGTCGCAATACTGGCCCACCCGGTCGGCAGTATGGGCATCGGAGCCAACGGTAACGATTTGGCCGCCCAGCTCCTTGAAGCGCCGCAGATATTCTGCATGAGGCAGGAAATCGCCGCAGCGGTCCACACCGCTGGTGTTGACCTCCATGCCCTTGCCCTTATCCGCAAGGATCCTGAGTATCTCATCCACCATTTCTCTGTGCCACTCGTATCGGACAAGGCGCTTGGTGGGATTGGACCGGGCCTTGCTGATATAGGTCAGATGACCCAGTACATCGAAATCGGCATGGGTCTTCACACAATCAAGGGTCGTTTCCATATAGGTCAGCTCCGCCTGTTCCTGGGTCTTGCCCTCCCAGTATTCCGGGTAGTAAGCATCCCAGTCATCAGCATAGTGGATGGAGCCGATGACAAAATCAAAGGGGCGCTGCCGCAGATACCATTGAAGCAGCTCCTGATTGTCCGGCAGCATACCGAACTCCAACCCCCGCCGGATCGTCAGTCCCGGAGCTTCCAGGCCGTCGTAGGCTGCATTGTAGGCTTCGATGGTAAATCTATTATGATCGATCCCTTTGGGATCATCGTCTACATGGTCGGTAAAACAGATCTCCTTCAGCCCCGCCTTAAGGGCTGCTTGCAGCATCTCCTCCGGTGTGTTGTAACCGTCAAAGGACACGATGGAATGCATATGATAGTCAAACATTTTCTATCTCCTCCCAGAATTGCCGGAATGCTGTGGGTAACGCCGCATCTGCACGGATCTGCTCCCCGGTAAGCCATACAAAGCCGCAAACCGGCTCTGCCACTTCCATGTATATTCCCCGCATGTCCCAGCGGATGTGGGTAAAAATATGCTGCCGCTCAGTCTGTCGCAGGACTTCACGGGGGGCAAGCCCCTTATTTTCTACCCATGCAATGGCATCTTTGAGTTCCAACTGCCCCTCAGTGTTGGGAAACTGCCACAGTCCCGCTAAAAGGCCCTTGTTCGGCCGCTTTTCCAGGGCATACGCCCCGTCGCAGGACAGAATAAATACCGTCTTTTCTTCCATGCGCTTGGCTTTCTTCGGCAGCTTTACGGGAAATTGCTCCGCTGTGCCGTGGTTTTCTGCCTTGCAAATGCTGCGGCAGGGGCAGTTTTCACAATCCGGCTCCCGGTTGGGCCCGCAGACCGTGGCGCCAAGCTCCATCAGCGCCTGGGTAAAATCCCCGGCCTCTTTGGGATAACTCTTCGCCAAAGCTTGCCGCACAGATGCCTTGTAGGCAGGCTGGTCGATGGGGGTGTCCTCCTCCGTCAAGCGGGAAATCACCCGTAAAACATTGCCGTCCACTGCAGGTGTGGGCAGACCGTAGGCAATGGAGCAAATCGCACCTGCGGTGTATTCACCAATACCCGGCAGCGCAAGAATCTCGTCATAGTTCTTGGGAAATACGCTGCCATAGCGCTCCATGATGATCTGGGCCGCTTTCTTTAAGTTACGCACACGGCTGTAATAGCCGAGGCCCTCCCAAAGCTTGTGAAGTACATCATCATCGCACTGCGCCAGCGCCTTCACGGTAGGCAGCGTCTCCAAAAAGCGGGTATAATAGCCCTTTACCGCCTCCACGCGGGTCTGTTGGAGCATGATCTCTGATACCCAAATGTGATAGGGGTCTTTGTCCTGCCGCCACGGCAGGTCGCGCTTATTTTCGCGATACCATGGCAGCAAAAGTTGAGGCAGCTTGCCGTAAATATCCATTTTCGCCACCTCCCTGCCCTGTATTTTACAACAGAACTCCATTTCCGTCAATCCGGATACTATCCTTTTCTCGCTTCAAAACACCCCGCCGAAAAAAATACTGGAATTTTTCAAAAAAACACTTGCATTTTAAAACATCTTGTGCTAATATACTTAGGCGCTTTGAGCGCTATGCGCCGATAGCTCAGTTGGATAGAGTGACTGACTACGAATCAGTAGGTCGGGGGTTCGAGTCCCTTTCGGCGTACCATTAAGAAAAACCGCTAAAACCCTTGAAAACAGGGCACTTTTAGCGGTTTTTTCTTTTTTCTTTTTCTTTTTGGAATTCCAAAAACAACCACAAACAACCGTAAAAACCCACCAAATTGATGTCAAAATTGATGTCAAAAAACCGCCCCTCCCCGGGTAACCGGAGAGGGGCAATTTCATTTTTCATCGTATTTTTTGAAATGGCTGATAATTTCATTTAGAATTTCTATCAGCTTTACTTCTTGCGTAGAATCAAATGCATATCTTATCATAATAATCAAACCGGCAAGTGTTTCGACAAACACAGACACTATGTACGCCTGAATTACTCCATCGCTAATATTCATCTGCATCGCATTGTTCATCAGCAAAATAACCACAAGAGCACCAAACTGCGCAGCCAACAGGCCTTTAATAAAGTCCAGCAAATCCCTGCGTAAAGGTTTCTTGTCTTCGGTATGTTCTTCAAGCTGATTTTGCGTTATTCTAATTATGTCTCCAGTGATTTTTCTATACTCACGATCCGACTCAATCGCATTTTGTCGAACATCCCCGTCAATCTCACCCGGGACACTAGTTGCAACTTTCTTAGCTTCAACCTGAAGCTTTTCTGTTTTCTTGCTAGGGCTGTCTGCCGTTGAACCACCATCCGATTTTATAGTTCCCTTGATATCATCAATCGGCACCGTTGGTATGGTCTTATTGTCAGTACCATTACCTTCACACATTAGCGCGTCGCTCCTATATCTTTCTAATTCTCTGTCTATGCTTTACTTACTGCAGATAAAAGCACACGCGAGCAAATTGCGTCCTCGGTAACCCCATATCTATTCGATAATCGCTCTAGTCCCTCTTCTCTAATGTCACGGATTTTTAGATCTTTGGGGATAAGGACTAAAAGGGCAAAAATATTGGCAACCTGCTCAGCAATCATATAATCATTTTCGCGGTATTCATCTTCAGAAAGGAATGTTATGTCTGGATTTATATGCGCACTAATGGTAAATAACCCATCATCTGTTTGCTCGTATACAAAATTAGGAACTTCTGTAATGAGATGTCCAAGCTCGTGAACAACAGAGAATCTTTGCATATCCGCATTGTTATCAGCATTAATAATAAGATATGCAATTTTTTCCTTTTTATTCGCACCTGGTACTTCCCTTGTTCCTGTGCTAAGCATTGCACCATACTTTGAAGCAGTGCTATCTGGTAATTTAAGCTCAGAAAAAGACCGTCTGTCCACCGAAATTTCAGCACACCCCGATGCCTTCTGAACAGCCGCAATGATTTCCTCTAGCGGCACAAATTTACCGGCCCCGCCTTTGCTTGACAGTATTTCGTTAATTTGCTGAGCCTTTTCAAAAGCAACTTTGAATTCGTTCATAATCATAAACATGACCGCAGACCACCTTTGAAACTGGGCAGAACAAAGGCGAGTCTTCCTTTCCACCCTTATATTATCACGAAAATCGACATGTTGCAAGAACTTTTTCGATTTGTTTCTATTCTTATCTAGTCCCCTTTGAAACTATACCATAAACTCACAAGAAAACGCCCTCTAACGCTGTCGAAAAACTCCCTCTTCGGCATGGCCCAAAGAGGGAGTTTTTTATTATCACTTTATTTTCAATAATGCCACATTAAGCCTTCTTCTCATGCTGGGTGCCGAAATAGAAGGACACCACGCTCGATGTGATAATCATCACATTATCGGACGAAATGTCGCCCCTCAGCGCAAGCACCGCAAATACGCCGATCACTACAGCAGTAACAATGGTCTTGACCTTGATAAGGTTCGCTACGTTCTTTTTCAGAGTTTCCATATGTACCTCCTTAATCTTTGTAATGGGAAGCCTCACTGACGGGATCATCGATGTTGAACTTTGCTTTCAGAAATTTCTTTACATCACCGTTCCCGCCCAGTTTCAAGTACTTATGCCCTGCGACGATCCTCTCGCCGATGGGCATCTCATTGCTCATAATGGTCAGCCGCAGCAGCGACATATAGTTTTCTGCAGAGTGTTCTTTCAGATCTGCGACGGTTGCATTAAATTCATCAATGCTGTTTTTTGCCTTGTTGGCAACCTTGATGACCTTTAACGCCGCTGCAATGATGACGCCCAATGCAGAAAGCAGGGCGGCAATCTTGATGATAAAATCTATCGTTTCCATCCGGATCATACCCCCAGCAGTTTCTCCCAGGTTGCGGCATCGCACTTGCCGGTCTGGGGCAGGCCGTTGGCCTTTTGAAAACCCTTGATGCCGTTTACGGTAGCACCGCCAAAGCTGCCGTCGGCGCCGTAGGTCTTGCCGCCGCTGACCATCTCATAGCCGGCCGCAAGGAGCAGCTGCTGCATCTGCTTCACGCAGGGGATCTTGTCCCCCTTCTTAAGCACAGGCAGCTTTACAGTGCATTCCTCTGCCGCCACCTCAGCAGGATAGTCTGCATCCAGATACGGCTCCGGATCGATCCACTTGCCGTTTTCCTTGATGCCGAAGTGCAGGTGTGCGCCAGTAGAATTACCGGTACTGCCCATGTAGCCAATAACCTGACCCTTGCTGACTTTATCGCCCTTCTTCAGTGTGCTGGGGTTCTTCAAATGGTAATACACCATTGCCGTGCTGGGGCACACTCGAATGGTTACAAAGTTGCCAGCTCCGGAGTTGTAAGCTACCTCTTCAACAGTACCACCAGTGTGGGCGGTGATGTAGTCGGTAACATGGCCGCCCTTGTCGGTCAGTGCCACCATGTCAATGCCGTTGTGGTGCCGGATCGCACCGTTCCACTTCCGGTTGCCAAACCGGGAAGTGATGTAATTTCTGTTGTAGTTGGGAAAAAATCTTGTGCTCATTATTGGTCCTCCTCGTAAATCTTCCACCCATCAGGGTAGGCATCAGGCGAATAGGTGTTGCCGTTAATCACGGACTCGTACAGGACTCCGTTGTAGTCCACCACATCGCCGGTGTTGTAGGCGTCATGCGCACCTGTGGGCTGAGACCACACAGGGTATCCCGCATCGTCAAGGCCGATTGCTGTAAACAGTGCAGGGGTCTTGTCCGGTGTCCAGTCAGCCTGCGACGTGTGGTCCTGCGCCACTTTGTAGAGCTGAGGATCGCCAACGCCGTTGATGCCATAAGTGAGAAAATCACCTGCAGCATAGTCTTTGCCTGCCGCCCAAGGGTCATAGATCGTTGCGATCTCCATTGCCTTTTCCTCTGGGAGACTGGCGGCAAACATCTGCACAGCCTTTCGGAACTGGTCTGCCTTCTGTAATTTGTTCATTCCGTCACCCCCAGCAATGCATTTAGGATTTCTTCAGTGGTAGGCTCTGCCTGGGTCTCTTCCTTCGGCAGCGGATCGTGGATGTACCCATCATCCACATACCGGTAATCCCCTATATTGCCCTCCGGCAGCACCTCCACCATTACATGGTCCTTTGTCGCAAACTCCGGTTTTGTTGCGTGCAAAATGCGCCCATCCTGCGCAAGTTTCAATGCATACATTTCCGTTTCCTCCTTAAATCTTCAACCCCAATATCTTTATCGGGACTGCTCCATGCGGATCTTCCACTCCATTCAAATACCCTTCATGGAAGATCATATGGCTGCACCCACCGGGCCTGCTAAACATGCGGTGGGTCTCTAAAAGCTCGTTCCCTTGTGCTGAGCTCTTCGGAAAATACGCGATACCCTCATTGGCAAACCGGCAAACACACTCCTGCGTATATTCCCATGAGCTGCTATGCCGGAAGACAACAATCCACAAGGGGTAGTCCGCACCATTCGGCACATCGACTATCTGTTCCATAAATGCTGATATCTGAGACTCGTTGGTCCACAGCACCACCGGAGTAATGACATCCTTTATGCTATCAATCTGCTCCTGAACAGGTTTTCCAACACCGGACAGGCAGCTGATATCAGAAACCAACCAATGCGCCTCATCCATCCGGCATGCCACAGTGCTTTCGCAGTATCCCACAGTTTGTACCCCGTCTGCCGCCTTTGTGACCTCAAAAATCCAATCGCCGCCAGGCAGTTTGATATTTTCGGGGGTTACAGCTGTAAACACAGTATTGTTATAAACGGCTACATTGTCGATGTTCATACCGACACCCTTGCCATTTCCGCCATTGCCGTCAAGGTGGCTTATTCCCATATTGACATAAGACAGGGCATTCTGGCTCACACCCGTAACTGTATCAACCACCAGCGCATTATCGATATACAATTTCCAAGAACGACCGTCGACAACCATCTTTATGTCATACCAAACTTTTGGTGTTAATTTTCTAACCTCAAAATTTTGTACCATGAGAGTGTAATCTTTGACTAGAAAGCTGATAGGTCGGTTCCCTGTACCATCTGTAAACGCCGGAGGATACACACTCCATCCAGTTAAATCCTCATTGTCTATCATGAGGCTATACTTCAGAGAAACATTTTTACCGTAAGCTGCTACTTGTCCAGCTACAGTGTTCTTTATAAAGCACCAAGAAATGCCGGCATCCTCACTGCCATTTCGCTTAAACTGAAAGTAAGCTTCATGCCCAAGTGTATCGGATTTAATAATTTTGCTGTCTTTGGCATACTGCCCCGCTCTGGCCCACCCACTAGGAACATTGGGGTGGCTGGGGCTAAGTGCATCCATTGGGTAAGAGCAGATAGCCGGGTGTGAAGTGATACTGACAATGCACCGCTCCTGCTTGTTGGGTTGTAAGCGACTTATCACATCTGCCAGAGCATTATCCAGTTCCCTGTAGCTTTCTGCTTCGTAATAACTGTCGATAGCCGCTGCATTTTCCGCTCGCTCAGCGGCGTCGTCTGCCCTTTCAGCCGCATCCTGCGCCACTGCGACATAGTCCATGGTTTGGTTGATCCGTGAAACGGCAACACAAAATTCCTGCTCTGTACCTTCATATCCGCCAGCTACAGCGTACTCATATGCAGACTTTCCATCCTTACCTTTAATGTTTCCAATTTTTACTCTCACGCAACTTCCTCCTGTTCTGTTACATAGTACAAATCTCCGGTGTCTTCATCGTATTCAAGCGGCGGAGCACCACCGTTTTCTGCTGTATACGCCCAAAGATTGCCATTTTCATCCAAAGATAACGTAAAGAAGCCATCAACCGGTGCCGCAACTCCACTCTCACCCTGCGGGCCTTGCGGGCCCGTTTCGCCCTTGTCGCCTTTTTCACCTTGCGGACCTTGGGCGCCACGAGGACCAATATCACCCTTCTCTCCTTTTACCTTGCCTGCGTTGATTGCAGCCATGATATCGTCATACACAGTAGGTGTCGGATCACGGCCTTCCTCTGCAGCGTCGTTGGCACCAGAGTGAATCATGTCCACCTTTGCCCATACCGTGGGGATCACGATTGTACCTTTTTCATTTCGTCCTTCGACGCCGATCTCCAGCACTACACCGCCCCGGCCCAGCACCTCATGGGGCACTGTGGTCTGGTTGGTGCCGACCAGCGCCCGGGACTTCACAGTGCTGCCGCCCCGGAATTTGGCGGTGATATTCAAACCATCCCAGGCAGCATCGAAAGAGAACGCCGCCTCTGCGCCCACCATGCCGGCAGTCAGCGGACCATCAAACAGCTTGGCATATACGCAGGTGCCCTGCACCGCTACCTCAATCCTTGTCATAATGCCCCTCCAATATTTGCATCGCTTCTTCCTCCGACAGCAGGCCTTTTTCAACAGCGTTTCTTACCATCTGAGCAGACCAAAGGCCCTGCCGATACCACTTCAAGATTTTATCTTTCATGTTTTACACCTCCAAAAGCGTGTCCGTCATCATGGCCGTATAAGTGACCTGTGCCTCAATGACATCGAACTTCGTCGGGACCGGCTCCACCACTGGCAGCGGATCGTAAACATACTCCCCATCTACATAGCGGTACTGGGTAATATCTCCATCCGGCATGGTCTCCACGGTCACATAGGACTCGCTTGCAAACGGCAGCGCCGTCGCGTACAAGACACGCCCGTCATCAGCCAACTTTAGTGCATGCATATATTCGTCCTCCATGTTAGATTTTTACACCCCATATATGAGACGGAACTGCACCGTGGGGGTTCTCGGCTCCACTTAGATAACCGTTTTCGAAGCGGATAGCGTTACCATCTTCATAACGGACAAACATCCGGTGTGTTTCTTGCAGGTCATGCGTCTTGATTTCGCCATTTCCCTCGACCACGACTGTGCATGCCGGAAAGTATGCAAACCCCTCGTTGGAAATCCGGCAGATACAATCTTGGGAGTAGCCCCAAGTGTCACTATGCCGGAATGTAACGATCCATAACGGATAGTCTGCTCCATTCGGTACATCCACCACATTTTTTCCAAAGCTCGATGCAGGGGACGCATTCACCCACAGCTGCACAGGCGTGATGCCCAAATTCTTGAGCGTCGCCGCCACCGTGCTGGCACCGGTACCGCCCTTTTCGATGCTCAGCGGCGCCGCAGGATTTTCAAGAGCTTTCAGCCGGTCACCGGTTGCTTTGGCGTCTGCTGCGTAGCCTGCCGTTGTCAGCGTGGCGTCGACACCGATAATATCTCCGTTACTCAACGCCCTCTGCAGCAATTGCACAGCAGGAACAAGGGTTCCATTCAAGTAGTTCTTGATGATTACAGATGCCGCGTCAAACTTCTGCTTCAACTGCTCCTCTGTTAAGCCTTCCTCCAAATTGGGATATGTGCTCAATGCTTGGATGATTTTTACATCATCGGTCAATTCGGGAATTGCCATCGGTTATACCCCCTGTCTGTTCAGCGCCCGTTGGAGTTGCCCGTTTCCGGGCCCTCCTTCCACGGGCATGTTTTCAATCGTTTCCTTCGATGTACCGGTGGCACCGCCCGCCGCAGGTGCAGGCGCAGCCATAGCGTCAATATCCTGGATCAGTTCCTGTTTTTTGCTGATGTATCCGCTGGGTAGGCGCTCCAGATACTGCTTCAGTGTGATCTGCTTATTTATCAGCAGATTATCCAGTGTCTGCATGTTGGCCATTTCGCTCCAGTAAGAGCTTGCGCCAACATCCTGCTTAATTGCAACGGGGAAGTTTTTCAGTACTGAGAAATCGAAATCCTCGTGGAAAGGTTGGGGCGGAAGATCCATACCCAAGGGTTGTTCACCGGGCTTATCCATGGGCATACTGATCTCGACCCTGCGCACGCCATACTTGACCGCCATCATGTCCAGCCAAATACGGCCCATATCTTCCACGCATTGATACATGTTCTGCTTAGTCATTTCCATGGGCGTATTAGCAGCACGCTGCAGGGCAATGATTGCCGAGGTATTATCCGGGCGGCTGTCACCCATGGCAACGTCCGAAGCGCCCAGGAAAGACCGGGTCTTGTTGATGCACAGTTCCATAAACTGTGCGATCTGCGGATTCACAGTTGCACCGTCGATGGTCTTTGCCACGTTATCCACGTTTCCGTTGACACCCACAGCAGTGCCCACGCCACCGTTCCATGCACGGATGCGGTTCTTGTCATAGATGACCTTTGGAAAGGCGGTGGTCAGCAGAGAAATGCCCACCATCGCAAACATCTTGTTGATGAACTTCTGGTTGGGGATAAGTCCGGTAATCATCGCCTGCCCATGGTAGCAGTCGTGTATGTAATCCCAACTGAGCCAGACAAGCGGATACAGAGAATACCCGGTATCATAAGGCTCTCGAAGCATGCCCTTCTCGGTTGCCTCTGCGCACCAAATGGTCCCAGTGTCCCGGTTCTTGTACAAATACGTCAGCACCGTTACCTTGTCATCCGTGTAGCTGTCGTATTTATTCTGGAATTTCTCGCTGTCTGCAGAGATCTCATCAGCATCTGCCATACCGCAGACACCGGCCTCTATGTACTTGCCTGCCCGGTACTTAACATCGTCCACCAGCTCCCGGCGGGAAAGGATGATATGTGGCTGTGCCTGTACATCCCGGCAGTTGGGATTGCCGAAGCCAACACGGGTGTTCTCCAAAATTTCCGCAGCGATCTCACCTTTGACAAGTTGGCCGTTTTCCACCTCCGGGTCGAAATAGAAATACATGCAGCCATCGCCGTCCACGGCGGCATTGCGCAAAAATTCCCGTAGCCGGGTCACGATGCGGTTGCGCTCGATGATCGCGGCATACTGATGGTTAATGATCTCTGTGATCTTTTCAATTTCGTCTGTGGTGTAGGCACTGACAGAAGGAAGCGGAGACGCCTGCATCGCCAGATTGTCACTGGTGATGGTGGCAACCTGAAAGAGGACAACCTGCTTTAGGAAGTTAAAGGTAGGTGTTGGCAGGCCGTTTGCCTGTACGCCCTCCCATTGCTTGCCAATGAAAAAATCCTCATTGACTTGCACCGTATCATAAAGGCCGATCTGTTGTTTGAAGTGATAAGCCTTTTCGTATTTCTCGTTGATTTCCTTGGCGGTAGGTGTTTTCATGCTCATTCACCGACACCTCCGTTTTCCTTGGCTCTGATCGCCTTCAGCGCATCGAACGGATCATATCCCAAAATCCCGGTAATGCCGGAACTAAAATCGTTGACAGCATCTGCTGCAACCTTTGCTTTTTCAAAATCCGGGACAATTCCCTTCTCCAGATCGGAAAGGCGCTTGTCCATACTGCCGGCAAGGCCACTGACGCATGTTTCTGCCGCCTTGGAAGCTTTATCCACAGCTTCTCTACCAACACTGTCTGCATACTGCATCTGAGCAGCATTCCGCTCTTGACTGAGCTTTCTTTCCCGAAGCGTCAAGATGGTATCTCCGATCGCAGCCAAAAGCGCAAGGCTGCTCAAAATAATTGCAATAATCGCCATATTTCCTCCTTGGTAAAATCGAGGGGGAGGGATCGCCTCCCCCTGTCAGGGTTTACTGAGCGGTGTAGTCGTGGGCGGCTACGCCGGAATTGTACATGCCGTCCTTAGCGGCATAGGCCCGCAGCTCGTCACCGTCGGCCAGAGCCACAGCAGCGGTGTACACCTTGGCATCCACGCTGTAGCGGGGATCAGAGCCGTTGGTGGTGTAGTAGATGGTGGCTTTTTCGGTGGCGCACGCAATGGTAGCGTTGGCGCCGCTCATGGTGATGGTGGGGGTCTTCGCCACGGTACCGGGCAGACATGCCACAGCGCAGCCGGCAGCCTTCTTGCCCAACACGAATGCGTCGTACATCATGCGGAATTCCAGCAGATCACCGGACAGACCGGGGGGATCTACATGACCCTTGAAGTCGTTGATCTTCATGGGAGAGATCAACGCACCCTTATAGGTAATCATGAAGGGCACATCCTTGGGCATGCGGCTGGTAGACATGGGCTTGACAGCCATGTTGTCGAATTCACCAATGCAGCCCTTGGGCAAGGTCTTTCCGCCCAGACTGTCCAGTGCGGTCCACTCGGTGGAGAGTTTCAGGGTGGGCATGAAATCTCTGCGCACACGCAGCTGCAGCTGATCGGGAACGCCGGCATCCAGCATCTTGTTATGCAACTCCAGAATCTGGGTCACAATGGTGGACTTGGTGGGAGCTGCTGCCAACTCCTCATGAATGCCGGCATCTTTAGCCCACTTGCCCAGTCGGTACTTATCCAGCTCGGGAACGATGCGCTCTTCCTTTTCGGCCTTCATGACCTTGCCGACCTTTGCCTTGTCCATGGTCTCCTTGTTGTTGCCCTTGTCGATGCTTAGGCTCAAAGACTTGTCCTGAGTCATGGTGAAGGTCTGAACCTCGTTGCCCACTTCCTTGGTCTTGCCGTAACGGCTGCCGGTGCCGACTTCCTTGCTGCGGTCATAGTCCTGCATAGGCTCGGTCTTTAAGCTGGTCACGTGGACCGTCTTAACACCGGAGAATTCCATGTCCAGATCATGGCTGAACATGTCGTTGGTCTCGGATGCGGTATTGAAACCGTCCAAAAGACCCTGTGTATATCTTTCGTCGAAATGAATGGTAGTACCCATAAGTAAATTTCCTCCTTTGTATTGGTAGGCGCTGTGTTATTTGAACGCCTCCATGAAATCGTCAAATTCGCTCTTTTCGCGACGTCCGCCGGAATCTCGCTGGCTGCCGGGAGAAGATGCTCGGTTTTCCTTGTTCTTCTTTTCGGCAGCAAGTGCTTTCTCAAGCTCCGCGATCTTAGCATCTTTCTGCGCGGCTTCGTACTTTCGGTAGGCCGACATCAGAGAGCCGCCGCCCTGAATATCTGCCGCAAGGTTTTTCAGAAGTTCATCTGTCAGCTGTACATCAGGATATTCCTTGCGGAATTCCTCAAGGTCTCGCTTGGCGCGCTGCTGAGATGTTTCCGCAGGCTGCTCCTGCTGTGCTGGTTGAGCTTTCAGCTGGGCATTTTCCTTTTCTGCTTTCATGCGAAGCTCCCGCTCGTTGATGGCATCATCAGAAAGGCCCTGCCTGCGCCACATGTTCCGGCGCAGATCTGCAAGCAACTGAGGAATATCCGTGCCTGTCTCTTTGGCGACCTCGGCGAGCGCCTCCACAGTTTCGCGCTGACTGTCCAGCTGCTGCTGCAGGTTAGAAGCGGTTTCCCGGCTCTGCGCCAGCTGTTCTTTTACCCGGTCATAGTCGGCACCCTTCTGCGCGAGGTTGATCACTTCCTCGCGGGAATAGGTCTTTTCCTCCTTGTTGACCTTCAAGGTAAATGTTTCACCGTCAGGCTTTGCCTCCGCTTCAGGGTCGGTTTGGTTGCCGCCCTCCTTGGCCTGATCCTGTTCGGTGCCGTCGGCACTCTCAGCGCCGTCGGTCTCTTGGGTAGCGGCAATTACTGCGCTGCCGTCGCCAGCAGTGTCCGTATCTACAGTAGTCTCCTGCGCGTCATCGGTCTGGTTGCCGGTGTCGCCGCCGAAGGCTCCCATAAATTCGTTAAAGTCGGCATCGTGTTCCATTTGTGTGTTCTCCTTTCGTTTTTGGCTCTGGTAGGCCATATATCCACGGCTATGGTGGGCCGTTGATTACTCATGCGTATAGATAGCTTTGGCTTATGCCATTTCCGCACATTGCGGTCTGGTAGTCCACTTCCGTGGTATCTTCGTCCTCCGGATCTTCATCTCGCAGCGCCTCGGCAGGAAGCACATAGGTTTGAGCGAAATACCGCAGGGCATCCGGGCCGTGGGTGATGTCGTGGGGCTTGTCCATGACATCGTTGGGGTCGTTCTTGTCATGCTGCAGGCTTTTCACGCAGTCGATCAGTGTGCCGCAGGTATCAAATATCCGCAGGCTCGGCATGCCATCCGGCCGCAGCTTAAACAGTTCTTTCAGCGCAGCCCATCCTTGCTTTCGGTTGTTGTCCGCTTTCACAAGGCCAACGCCATTCTCAGCAAACATGGCCGCCTGGGTCTTGCCGCTTTCCCGGTTGCGGCTCCACATATCCGGTGGCGCAATGGAAAAGTAGATGTTTTCGTCCGGCCTCGTCAGCTCCAGCTGCTTAGCAGCAGCATCGGAAACTACCATGTTGGGCTTTGCAAACTGCCGGTACACATAGCATCGCCCCGTCTCATCCACCGCTACCCAAATGCAGAAAAACATATCAAGGCCGTAGTCAAAGGCCCGGTAGCGCTGCCAGTGAGGAGGGATGGGGAAAGGCTTGCAGGTATGTACACCGTCGGCAAATTCCTCGAAGTATACACCGGACAAGGCGTTCCAGTCGCCGTAGCGGTGGGCTCTGCGGATGTCCTCCGGCAAAAGCTCCAGCTGTTTGACATAGTCCGGGTTGGATCGCACCAGGTCCACATTGTCATCCACTGTTGCAGGGATGAAAATATAGTCCTTCGGATCTTCATCGTCCTTGAACTGCCGATCAACAAACAGCCGCTTGACCCAGAAATGGCCAACGCCGCCGGGGTTACAGGTCAGGTAGATCCGCTTGGGTATGTCGTTTGCACCACGCACGCAAGCCGCAAGACCGCGGAACTCGCTCTCGGTAAACTGGGTAGCTTCGTCGATGAACATCCAGTCGTAACTTTGGCCCTGGTATTTGCCGCCTGTGGCTGCATCATAGTCCGGCATGTTGCCGAATTTGATCTGGCTGCCATTTGTGAAGGTCAGTACGTGGTCTGTCTTGTTGTACTTAAATGTGCCGGGAGCAAGAATTCCCAGCATGGGTGTGATGATGGGGTTCTCCATCTGGTCGTATTCCCGGCGCAACATGATGATCTGAATGCCGGGATAGTTATATGCGCCCATGGCGGCCTTCCGGACAATTGCCCAGCTCTTGCCGCCACCTCGCGCACCGCCGTAACAGGTGTACTTTGCTGTTGAAAGAAAGAATTTCCATTGCGGCTCGGAATTGGGCGCACCCATGTTGGCTACGATCTCCTGCCGGCCGCTATTTGGTTTTTTGACCGCCATAGATGCTCCTTTCCCCAAAACAAAAAAAGCCGGTGTAACCACCATTTCGGTGATCGCACTGGCTCTTGGCTCCGGCGTTATTTATCGATTATGTACTCTTTCTTACACCAAGGGCAGAAAAGCGGAAACTGCTTTAGCCGTGTTTGCGGCAGCACCTTGGTCTTGGTCTGTTTCCTGCATTTCGGGCAGAGGATAAAGCCCTTTTCATTTATGAGCAATCTCTCGCCCCCTTTTGTGATGCTTCATTATTTTTCCGGGCAGGCTCTTACGAAAGACCCCACCCCTTTTTCCGGTGCCCCTGCCGGTCTGAAACTTAGGCTACTAATTGTATATTTATATATAATACTTAGCTATATAAAGCTAAGATATATAAACAGTTAAGTTTTATATATAAAGCTTAGTCTTATATAAGACCAAATCTTATATATCTCTCAACAAACGAAAATTTTGGGTTCGTTCTGCGGCTGCCGATTCGGCGAATGTCCCAAATGTATGGCAAGTGAAAAGTGAGTATGTGGCATATATCTACGCCCCCGTCTGCGAGGCGTCGCCAGTTTTCCGCTACCCCCGGGGAGGGGGTGCTACCGCTAACATCTCACCCCACGGTCACCGCAGCCTGTGCCTCGCCTTTCGGCTTTCGCACGCTCACGCCCACACAAAAGGCACTATACGACAGCTCTTCAAAATGTCCATGTGCGGTGGAATTGCGCCCGTTTTGCAAATTCTTCGTTAAAATGCCGAAAACATATGTAATTCAAGGGTAAAACCCTACTTTAAACGCAACAAAAATATGATTTAGTGGCGTTCGCGCCTATTTTGCCGCTTTCTTCGCCCTCGGATCGTCTCCACCAAAGGAAATCTTGACTTCAACCGGTCCAGTCTGTTTTGCGTCTCCATCCGTCCACTTTACGCCGTCGCCAATGTCCTGCTTCAGTGCAAAGATTGCTCTGCTTGTCAGTTGACCGTTCCACCCTTGGGCGCTCATCATTTGCCCTCTCATCCATGTCGCCATCTTTTTTAAGAGCCTCGCCCGCCCACAATATGCACTATCCTTCTTCCCATCGAGTGCCATAATGTCCTCTAGGTCTTTTTCGGTGCTATCGAGGAATGCAGCAAAATGCGGCCAGCTAGCCCTAGCAAAAACGCCGTTTTCAAGGTCATTTTTGTACTGAGCAATCTTCCCTTCCAAATCCTTTTCGGACAGGTGAAACGTGGGATTTCTGCCGCTGTTAGCGTTACCGGCCATAAAAACACCTCCCAAAAGTTTCTATTTACACTTTAACAAAGTATTTTAAAAATTATAGGGGGTAATAGTCAAAAAGTCCCCAAAAAGCGTACAAAAAAGCGCCCTGCAGGCCATCCAAAGCAGGACAGCTTAGCAGAGCGCAATATAGATCCAAATCACGAGTGGTACAAGGTTAAAAAATGGGCAAAAAATATTTTTGAACGGGCAAAAAACAGAGAGCGGAACAATGTCGTATTGTGCGCAAAATGCACAATGCACAATCAAAAAAAGGATACAAAAGCGGACAAGCCTACAATTCTAAGAACGTTTCAAAAGAATTCAAAAAAGCCTCTTGCTTTTCATCAAAGTTCGTGTTACTCTTGGATAGGTGCTCCCAACCCGGTAGGCGGTTTCCCTCATTGAGAGGGAGATTTTAAGCCCTCTGCTTATATGGATGTTTTTTTCACTGAAATATATCTATGGAGGGGGAGTGATATTATGACCTCGTATGAGACCATCGCAATCGTGATTGCAGTGCTCGGCCTTATCGTAGCGCTGATCATCGAGCTCATAAAAGCAAAGAAGTAACCGCCCTGTCCTGAGAAAACAAGAGGTTACTTTCTTTGTTCGTTCAGGGAACCGCCTATCGGTAGCACCCTTTTGCTGTCTAAAAATATATACAGCTCGAGTATTATATCTTATTTTTGCAAGTTAGTCAACAACTTTTTTATAAAAAATATTATTTTTCTGTTGACAAGTAGTTGGACATCTCTTTATTTTAAGCCCCACCGCGATGGTGGGGCTTTTCTTATTTCTTTGGCGGATTATAGATCTCGTAGAGCGTTGTAGCCTGCCGTTTGGTAAGGCTCATTTCCTGCATCAGCTCCCGGATGATCTGTGCCTTGGTTCCCTCGGTGTCCACATAGATCCGGTAGCTTTCGGCATAGTCATCGGTGTCATAGCCAGCATCCAGGATCTTCAGGTACTTTTCGTAAGCCTTATCGTCCAGGATGTCCTCCATAGTCTCCTGCTGCTCCTTTTCGGTCAACGAGCTGGCCGCCACGGTTTCCACCTTCTGAATGGTGCGCACATTGGTGTAGCTTGTGCCGTCGGGCTTGGTTTCCTTAGGCTTATCAAACAACTCTTGAATGGCCTCACTGAGCATGGCGGCTTTGTCTATGGGCAGATCTGCGAACTTGTCCACATCTCCGGTCGCTACCTTTCGCAGGATAGCTTCCGCTTCATGGCCGGAAATACCTTGCATCCACTTGGCGCTGTAATCGTCATAGCCATCCAGCGTTTCCACACGGGCATGCTCTCTTGCATAGTCATAGGCATACGCCATCGCATCTGCCTTTTGCTGATCCGTTAACCATCTGTAGTCAGCGGAATTAATGATGTCTTCCACGATGTCTCTTGCCGTCTGGCCCTGGGCCTTTGCAAGAGTTGTCCATTCGTCGGCAGATAAGTTCCGTTCCTGCTTATTGATGGTAATAGACTTTTGCGGAGATGACGGGAAAACATTTTTGTCGGTCTGCGCATCATCCAGCCGCTTTAGCTCTTCGTCCACTTTTGTTTCTGTAATTTTTGTCGCCTTTCCTGGATTGATAAATGCGTTGAACGCTCTCTCTGCAGCATTTCCGGTTTCTTGCGTTCTGCCCCAAATGTCCACATTTTCTGCTTGGTAAAAATCACCCGGAAGCCGTTTTGTTATATTGCCCACCGTTTTTTCCAGCGTCCTCTCAATCTGCGAATCCGCTGTTGTGTACGCTTTGTTCCGGCTGCTTTCCGTTGCCTGCTCAATCTGGCCAAATACAGTCGGGATCATTTGCTGAAAGTAACTTGTTGCGGCACTTGCAATAATGGCATAAATTTCTTCGCCACGCTCTGCATATTTTGCGCTTTGAACAACATCGCTAACGGCACTCAGGCAGCTAAGTTCCAGCATCGGCTCAAGAGATAACGATGCCGCACTTGCAAAATTGGCGATCCAGCTTGCGTCGTTATCTTCTCTTTTAGTCAGCTCATAAAAGTTAGCACCAACCAGCAATGGAATCACAGAGGGCGCAAGCCAAGAAATGTCGTAGCTCGTATCTCCAATTTCCAGCGCATAAGACTGATGCCCTTCCAGTTCTTCCTCTTCCTCGACTCGCCCACGCAAGCGGAATCCCAAAAGTCCACTTGCCAAGAAATAGCCGAGTACCCATATTCCTGTTCCGGTAAGGCCTGCCGAAATTTGATCAATTGCAGTTGCGGCACTGACTTTTCCGGACTTTACATTCTTCGCAGCATTATATGCACCTCTAATCAAATTTGCGGGGCTGTATTCCGCAATGCGAACCGCAATGTTTGCCGGTGTCCGGCGGAACGGCATAACGCCCTCAGCAAGCGCATTAAGCGCAATTGCTGCTTTGTTGTTGCCTTTGTAGCGCAAATTGGCCAGTGCATCAGAAATCGCATTGTGGTCATTAAAAGTTGCTTTCAATGCTTCTTGAGCCGCATAACCCCTTGCCTCGTCCATAACTTCTTGCGAGACCTTGCCGTTTTGGATATCTTCCGCCGTGTATCCTCGGGCCTTCAAGAAAGACGCAAGAGATGTGGAGTATTCCCACTTCTTGAAAAGCATATCAGCTGCCTCAGGAACATCCTGAATAAACTCTCTTGTTTTTTCCAGCCACTTTGTATCGAAAATTTTTCTGTTGTCGCCAATTGCGTTTTGTGCATCGCCGGTTCTTGCGCTGTACTTAATTAGCTGCTGTGCCGTTTGTTCGCCTGCGTCTTCTTTTGCCCACGCAAGCAGCGCCTTTGCTTCTTTCCCCGTGCCCAAAATGGCCGCTGTTCTGTTTTCTTGATCCAGAACTGCACTTTGAATTGCTGCACTAATTGCCCTTTTGGTTGTAACAAGCGGCCTAAACGCAAGATTTCCAAAGAAGTTCCGCACTTGCGTCTTTGCATTACCAAGCATGCACATATACCGCCATGCGTTTACCTTTTCCAAAAGTGTACCCTTGATCTGTGCTGCAGCCGCTTTATAGATAGCCGCTTCCGCTTCCAGTTTTGCCTTTTCCGTTTCTTCTGTATGCTGTGCAGCATCCATTCTTGCAGCTTCTACATAGGCGTCTTTCAACTCCTGTGGAATATTGATCTCGGCTTGGGTTTTGCCGCTCCTGCCTTTATTCAGATTGTCAACATAACGGTCAACCGTCTTTTGTATCACAGAAAGCTGGCTTTCCGGTGCCATTTTCCGGATCAAAGAGAAAAGACGCAGCTTGCGTCCGGCATCGTTTGCCATTGCAGCAAGATCTACCATGATCTCAGCCGCATTATCAGTATCGCCACGGCTGTTGTAGATGTTGTACAGCAACAGACCCTTTACTATGTCGCTGTCCTTTGCCCTCCCGCTCATGGCAGCACGGGTCACACTTCCTCTGCTTGCGGCAACGCCGGCTTTTTTAATGCTTTCCGCAGCCTCATCGATCAACACCTTATCGGTCTTTACATCAAAGCCAAGGGCGCCATCGCCGATCATCTCCTGAATGCGGTCTGCCATTTCTTCATTGGTGATTTCCGCACCCATTGCGTTTTCCACAAAGTCAGATACACGGCGTCCGTACGCATCCGTTTCCGGAATTTCCACATCTCTAACGCCGCCCTCTCTGTTCTTTTTCACATTGTCATCAGACAGAAGATCGTAATATGTCTGCTTGCCGGTAAAGTTCGCATCCGCTGCGCCCATTGCTGGCTTGGCTTCTGTTTCCGTTCCCGCAACAGCGCCCACGGACTCGTCTGCTGCAGGTGTTCCTTTGGATTTTTGCGCCTGCTTGAATTGCGTATGAAGTTGATCCAACTCTCGAATGTAACTGTCAAAGTCAAGGAAAGCATCCGGAATCCACTGCCCGTATTCAAATCGGCTGTCTTCCAAAACGCCACCTTGCTTAAAGCCGTACACGATCGAGTTCAGCTCGTCAAACAATCGTCCGAAGTCATGATCCGTCATGCTAAAAAGATCAATGCCGGCATGCTCGGCAGCCATTTCCATCAAGTCATTTGCCTGCTCGGTACCCTGCGCCAACATATCGGCTGTTCTTCCTACAAATTCTGTGTACGAAGAAAACCCCTTTTGCTTCATTGCGTGGTTCGCTTCATGTGGGATCAGCGAAGGAATATTCCCTTCATGGATACCATCGCTTACATACACGATCCCGTTTTGAATTGCTGCAGGGCTTTTCAGATTCCACGCAGACGCTTTGACGATTCGGCAAGGGAGATTGTATTCTTCTGCAAACCTCTCCTGCGCTTTCCGTAAAACAGTCCCATCCTCAGGGGTGTACATATCTTCTGGCGAAAAGCGCTCGTTCGTTATTCCGGCGGATTCTCCCAAGACAGAAGTTCCAGCGCCTCTTTCACCCTTTTCTCGGATCTCTCCCGATATTCCGGATCTTTCGCTTTCCTCTGTTCGTGTTCCCTCATAGAATCCTGCACCATTTTGATCCGGTCCGCCATTGTTCTGCCGTCCGTAGCCTTGTTCTCCTGTGCCATAATTCACACCTCCAGTGATATTACTGTTATCATAATCTGTGCCGGCGGTGGTGTCAACCTCTGGGTTCGCCAGCTTTGCCACCGCCTCTTTTACCGCAGTGCGCTGCTGCGAGGCGCTAAGACCGTAGATCTTTAAGTCCGCCTCTTTCATCAGCTGCGTTACCGCCCGGGCGCTGTTTAGGATGTCCAGCGCCTGCTTGTTGGTCACAGTGCCGGTGCTCCTAAAACCTTCTATCGCTGCTGCCACGGGATCTGCCGGCGCGCCGTTTTGCTTTGCTACCGTTTCATCCAGAAGGTCTGAGATGTTTATGTCGCTGTCAGCCCCTTGGCGGCTCTGTGCGGGCACAGTTTTTGGCTTGTCCCCAACCCCTTCCATCAGCTCGTCCACGGTGATACGCCCGTTCTGCGCCGTCTGCGTGCTGTTTTCGGTGTTGACAATTGGGTCATTACCGCGTATACTGTTATTAGAAGCTTTCACAGACTCCGCTACGGGCGTTGCACCAGGGCTTATAGCATTGGTGGACTGTGGGGCTTCTGTTTTTTTATACCGGGCAATTCTGTCTTTATCCTCCCGCAGAGCCGCCTGCTTTGCGGATATTTGCTCCACAGATAGCATCCGATCCGGTAAATATTTTAAAAAATGCTTATCCACAGGGTTGATTTTTTCAACAATCGCTGCTAAACTATAATTAGAAGCTGGTATCAGGGATTGGGCTTGGTTATTTCCGACCGCAGTCCCCGGGACATCGGCTTCTATTTTTGTCATTGCAACTGTCAAATATAACTTTCCTCCAACATCGGAGGATTTTTTTATTTCCATTTGAACTGGAATAATGGCAGTTCCATCGCTATATGCGCCAAGCAGTACATATACCATTTCCAAATTTCTGTCCGCACGGGTTGTCCCTGCATACTTATCTGTATGCTTTTCTACCAACACCGCATGTTCCAAAATCTGGTCTAGATTGCTGATTGCACCAGCAAAGTCGCTGTAACTCCCTCCGTACCGTATCTGCTTGTGTAAACTTTCTGACAGACCCTTTGCAGAAAACTGAAAATCAATCTCAACATCGGGGGTCTGCATAGAACGATTCAGTATTCCAAGCTTTTTCGCCAGTGGCCGAATGATTTTCTCTACCTTGCTCTTCGCCTTTGCAGGCAGAGCCCGAATCTCAGAAATATCCTTTGCGTGGGCCTTAGAACCTGCGTCTGACACGACCAAAAGTCTCTTGCCTGACAGCGCGGTAAATCGTTCTTCATCAGTCATGTTTTCCGTGATGGTAGTTATTTCGTTAGTGGATACAATTGTATTTGTTCCTGTTGTATAGCGCTCCGCTTCCTGCTGCTGTGCTTGCTGTGCGATGGCATTTCCGGGGTATTGGTTCGTTGCAACAGAGGTAACTCCAGACATTGCAGAACCAGATGCCCATGCCATGGCGGCTGTTTCTGCCGCCATAAGAAACACTTGCTTAGACGCATACCCTGTAGCTTGTTCATAAGTCATACCCTGCGCCATGGCATTGCGCACCATCTCGTTGTAGCCGCTTTTTTCTCGCAAAATTACCGCTTCTGCGGCAAGGCCACCCAAAAAGTTCAGTTCTTCTGTTGTCGCTTCAACGCCGCCTTGCCTAAGCGCATCAGCCCACACTTGCGCACCGCTTTTGCCTGCTTTAACACTGTCTAACAATTCGTCCAACGGTATTTTTTCCGTGAGTACTTCCAATGCGCCGGTTGCCACGCCCAGTACCATTGCCGCATCTCCACTTAATCCGCTGTCCGCTGCTTTCTGGTATCCCTCTGAAAAACCGCTCACCGCAGCAAGTGCAAGACTTCCAGCACCAAGTGTATAGATTTTAGCAAAATTGTCTACAGATTGAACGCCGACGCCAAATGCAAATTCGGATAAGGATTCTGCAAAATCCTGCGCACCTTTACTTGCGCCTGCTCCTTCCATATGCTCTCTTACCCAGTATCCTACCTCTTCTTTTGTGGATTCTTGCACGCCTTTGCCCCAAGCCTCCCAATCACTGTAAGGAACATAACCTGCGCCGTATCTGCCCGTTCCACCATCAATTACTTTAGCAAGCCGGTAAGGAAGTGCACCAAAGTTTCCTATCGTATTTGCAAGCAAACTAATTGGCACATTTAAGATGTCACCGCTCTCCTGTCCGTCTTTGAAGGCAGCCTCATATCGTTCCTTTCCTTTGCTATATTCTACCGTTTCCAAAATTCGCAATACGTTATCTTTGCCATACTTAGTAAAAAGACTGTTCAAGTTTTCGTTTCGGACGTTAAACTCGCCTTTAGAGTGTGCATCAAATGCTTGATACATTAGGTCTTGATCTTCTTGGGGCCATGTTGCCAACTCTTCAAGGTCTGCTTTTATAAAATTATCAGTAACGATTTTGTTCTTTTGAGACCGCAAGCTTTCTATCTGTGCATTATAAGCACTTGACGAGCTCACGCCCAACTTTTTTGCAAGTTCCTCATACTCTGTTACCCATTGCTGCATTTCTTTGTCGCCTGACCACGCCCCAGGGTTCATACTGTATTGTGTATAATAAAACTCAAGTTCTTGAAGCCGCTTTGCATCTTCATTGTCTTCCATTCCTTTTATTGCGGCATCATAAGCCCGTGTAATATCACTCGTGCCATACTTTTTATCTATGTTGTCGAATGCGTGTTTGTCGGGGTTAGATAGTAAAGTGCCCATCGCAATTTTTTGCGCATCGGATTTGCTTTTTTGCGTTTCTGCTGGATATATACTGCCAATCATCCCAGAGTGCCTCTCATACGGGCTTGAAGTTTTGTTTGCACCTCCTGTCGACGGAGTAACAGCAGGCATTTCTTTCTTCAAAGAGATCGTGCCGTCCGCATACATTACATAGTCCTTGCTGCCACCGGTAGACGCACCGGCACTTTGCGCTTGCGGATTTTTTTCACGGATTTTCCCGTCAGCATCCATATAGTATGTTGCCATGATCGTTTCTCCTTTCCGTCGCATTAAGGCTTAAACTGGAAGTATTCTTCTTTTGTATAATCCCAATACCACATTGTTCCGTCTTCCGCCCGCATTACCGGTGTTGATGTCCTGCCGTATGGTTTGCGGATCTCTAAATTGTCTCCGGTAGATTTCAGTAGTCCATGTCCTTTAATACCGGTAGGTTTGCCGTTTTCATCGACCTTGTAATCTTGGTTATACTTATAGGGGGCCATATCCTCATCCGTAAGCCCAAGCATCTTGTAGTACAGAGAATAGTCTCCCTCGTTTTCACCATAGGCCTCTGCCGCTTTAAGACGGCTTTCAAACAGTGCCTGCTCAGATGCTGCCTTAGCCTGCTGAGCTGCGCGCAGCGCCGCTTCTTCTTTTTCCGCCTGCTCGTAAAGGGCCTGCGCTTTCTGTAGGTCGTTTTCTGCCTGGGCCTGCCGAATTGCGGATGCATATTCTTTTGCCAGCAGACCTCTCTGCCGTTCCACTGCTGCATCTGTCTCCTGCTGGGCAGTCCGCAGAGCCGTCACATTTGCCTGGAGCTGATTATCTCTGGCAAGACGGGCTTGCGCCCTGGCACCGGAAGTCAGACCGGATGCAGCATAATACTCCGCATCACTCATTGCTGCCCGCTGGGCATCGGCCTTTACAATCCCGATATTCTTTTCTGTCTGCTTTTGTGCCGCCTGCTGCTGTGCGTCCAAGTTGGAACCGGCTGCATCATAATCCTGGGTCAGCCGTTCTTTTTGCGATGCCAACTGGGAATCATACATTTTTGCGATTTTCTCTTCTGCTTTGGACATATCCTTTTCTCCTTTCAAAATGCACCGTAGGGCATGGGGATCGTTTCAAACTCCGCAGGCACCTTGTTTCGCACATCTGCAAACACCTGATTGTACCGGCTTTGAAACCACGCCGCCAATTCTTCGTTTTCGCCTGCCAGCAGATGTGCTGCCAAGGCATAGGGCAGCACGCCCAGCGCCAACATATCATCCAGTGGGATGATTTGCGCAAAGTCTGCGTTCCTATGATCTTCCGGCAGGATCAGTGCCGGGCAGACGGGCCGTCCGGTACTTCTATAGAAACAGTCGTCAGAATAAGGGTACAATGCCGGCATCACCGCATTCAGAATAGACAGTGTGCGGAATTTATACTCCTGCGTATCCTGGGTGAGCGTGGTGCCGTTCGTTTCGGACTGCTCGTCCATCATATGAATTGCTGTGTCAAATACCTGTTTTACCGTTACCATATGAGCCTCCTTACTTTACCTTCGAAGAATACCGCACCTGCTGATCGTAGCCCAGCACCGTCGCTCTTGTGCCCGGCTTTGTTACCTTCAGGATCAGTTTGTAATATATAAATTTCTTTACCTTGATCTGGATCCGCTTGACTGTTGGCGCCGCATGGACCAAAAACGAAAATGCAGAAAAGTCTACATTTCCAAAATCCATCAGCGAATACCCTGCGGTTTTGGTAAGGTAGTCGCTGCGCTTGTCTGTTTCTACTGTGACCTCCAAATTAGAGCCGCTTTCCGGCAGCAGCGACAGCCAAATATGACTGGAGTACTTGCGCCGGAAGTCTGCTCCAAGGTCCATGTATCCCGATTCCCATACCGCTTGGATCGGCACATTTCCGTTGCCGCTCGGCGCGTCATCGTAGCGGCTGCTTGGCTCAAAACGGTATACATTGCCACCCGCCGCAAAAAGCACATAGCCTTCAAAAACAAGGCTGTGTGTTACCCCAACCGTCAATGCCGAGGTGTAGATGCTCCATGCGTCCAGATCGTACCGGTTGACCAGCACCGTTCCCGCCTCGTCATTCAAAAACACATAGTATGTTTTGGACTGGCCGTCATCGCAGACTACGACCTTTTGGGGGTCTGCCGCCGCAATGGTCCTGGCAACCTTTTGAGAGATGCATTTTGCGTTGCGTTCGTCCCGATAGCCGGAAGTAATGCGCCACTGATAGATACCGCCCTTGCTGAAAGAACGGGGGTCATTGTTGATAAGAGCCACCTGCCCCGGGGTATCGTTGCCAAATTCCCGATGTACCGGATGCAGATAGAATCCTGCGATCACACTTCCGTCTGCCAATGTCATTGGCTCATAAGTGATGGCGTCCACCCCGTCCGGCTTATACACCAGCAAACGGGAATAATGGCGCACCATGGCAGTAATGGGCGAATCAGAATGATCTACCACGATCTCATTACCGGCTGGCAGGTACAGACTGGGTTCGTTGTGGGTGCCGTCTCGCATGCCGTCATCGGCATAATACCGATCGGCATATCCGTGCTTATCGGCAAACGCAGGAATGCCGGAATAGTAGCATACGTTGCTGCCGTCACCGTAGAAAAAAATGCGTGTGTCGGTAGCGCCGTTAAAGTACTCACAATAAGGCATGGCAAGAAGTTTTTCCCGGGCGGCTTTCAGGTCTGCATCATTTGTGGTACAGACGAATACCACTTCTGTGCCGGGGGCACTGCCCAGCCCTGTAAAGGTGTGGGTTTCCGCATTGTAGCTGCCAACATTATCGGCCGGGTATTCCACACCCCCAATATGTACGCCGACAACACTTGCCGTCATAGAAGGGAGCACATAGTCTTTGACATTCTCTTCTGATGTGAACTGTACCCGAAACTTGTCCGTCAAGATATTCAGCGGCTCTCTGGTGGTACCGCCGCCGCTGGGCTTACATCCGTCAAGCGCCAATGGAATGTAAGGTTCTTCAAAATACCCGCCGGTTGTACGAAGCCGCACATCCAGTATGGGGCGGCCCAAGGATTCCAGATATGTTGTAACCAGTTTCGGTGTGTGAATGTGCCCCGTATCTTCGTCCACCAAAAGCACGTATGCATCCTCACCGATTTGCAGCAGGTTGCGGATCTTCACATTTCCGGAAAATAGGACTTGCTCATATTTGTCTGCCCCCGCTGCCTTTCCGTACAGCTTGTTCCCGTCGCTCCACAAAAGATATTCTTTCCCGTCTACATATGCCTTACGCAGGATGTCCTTCACACTCCCCGCAAACCAATCGCTGCTATAACGCCGAATACCCGGGCGGGATCGCAGGTTGAATCCGTCCGTAATGTAGAAGTTCTCGATTCTGGACGCCTCGCCCATCTGCAGCTCTGTTCTGCTGTCCGCGGATTCATTCAGCCCCGTAAACTTGTCCACTTTGTAAAACTTCGTTTCAGACACTGCACTCTTCCTCCTCTGTGTAATCGTAAATGTAAATTTCTGCCCGGGGATTTTCTTTGTCATACAGCACCCGGCTGCCGTCCCGGCTGCGGATGATGCTGCGGTTGTCGTCCTCAAGGATCCGCTCTTTCACCAAGATATCGTCCAAAGCCTCGTATAGGTTCAAATCATCCACACGCCGACGGGTAGCCGTATACAGCTTGTAAACAACACGAACCTTCCCCGGCAGTGGCTTTTCCGGCTTTGGGTGCAGAAACTTTGCCGCCTTAAACGCATATTCCGTGGTATCATTTCCGTTGCGCACAAACTGTTTTGCATACTTTCCGCACACCGGGCACCGTGGGCCGCAGCCTGCGATCCGGTGGCTGTTTTTCTTGGTTTTTGGATCCAGCGGGATCGTATATGTCAACAGTAAAATGGTGACCATCTCCTTTTGTCCGTCTATCTCCAATTTACTAAAGTTTTTTCAAAATTATAGGGGGTAATGGGTAATTTCTGCCCCAAACGGAAACAAAAGGAGCGGTCAATCCCGCTCCTTCCGTTTGCTGTATTTCCGCTTGTTTTTGGCCTTCTCCCTGCACTCCTCGCAGCAGTAGACTTTGTTGCTGTATGTGGTAAAAAACACCTTGCCGCAATAAGCACATTCTTTCTGAGGCGGTGCTGTTTCGGCAGGGCTCTGTGTTCCGGTCTGTTTGTGCTTTCGTCTGCTCTTTTGAGTGTGCAAGGTGCAATCCTTCCCCGGCGAGCACGGTCTCCTGTGCCCCTCCATGAAAATGTAATTGCAGCACTTTCCGCCCTCATAAGCGCCGAAAAAATATCGGCATCCCGTACACGGGTGGGTGCGCTTCATAACGCATCACTCCCAAAAGGGAAGCGCTTCGTCCGGACCGTCTATGAGAGTAAAGTCTTGCGCGGGAGCAGCAGGCGATTGATATGCGCCGTAGGCTTGTGCTCCGGACGCAGCAGCGCCCTCGGCTTGACGCTTGCTTTCCCCAAAGTAAACATTGTCCGCAACGACCTCCGCCGTTTTTCGCTTGTTTCCGTCCTTGTCAGTCCAACCACGGATCTGTAGTCTGCCGGACACCGCCACCATAGACCCTTTTTTCATGTACTTACTCACAAACTCACCCGTCTGCCGCCAGGCTACGCACTCGATAAAGTCCGTTTCCTTTTCTCCGCTATCGCTGTTGGAAAAATCGCGATCTACCGCGACAGCAAAATTCGTCACCGCAATGCCGCTACCCGTGCGCCGCATCTCCGGGTCTCTCGTCAACCGCCCCATGAGTACAATATGATTCAGCATTCTTTCTCCTCCTAAGTACTTGTTTCGTTTTCTACGCCGGTCTCATTTGCCGGCTGCCGCAGGTATTGCACCAGGCACTCCATGCACTTTTCTTCCGGAACACCGCCGTCTGTGTCCACAAGCTGTTGGCACTCCGGCTTATTCTGGCAGAACTTCAGCTCGAAGTCGCTGTTTGCCTGTGCATATAAATACTGCGCCAGCTCCGGATCGTCCATCCTGCGGATCAGATCACCACGGGAAGGTGTTTCGTCCCCACAAGGGCCAAATACGCAGTAGTTTACATAGCCGGGCTCTTCAGGCAACCGCTCCGCCACCGGGATCCACTTTGGCGTAAAGCCAACACCGTTAGCAATCAGATGGTCGGCTTCCACCTCCAGGGATTCCCGATAGGACAGTTCCCTTTCAAACGAGAATATCTCCGTGGACTTGCTCTTCGCCTCGCTGAGCAGCCTGACCAGCTTTTCTCTCATTGTTAGTTCATCATCCATTTTATAAGCCCCCGTACAGACATCACAGAAAGTGTTATTACAGCAACAGATGCACCCCAATGATTAGTTGGAAGCCCCATTGCTACCCACGCAACCGCATAGGTAGAAAAGAAGCCAAAAAGCGTTGTCCAAAGGAACACCGCAAATTTAAGATAGGTTACAATCTTTTCTCTTGTGTTAGGCATTGTCTTCCCCCTGCTCTACAACCAGACCCACAATAAACTCATTTGATGTCGGGCAGTATGTAATAGAAATGGAAATTGGGTTTAGGTTATGTTTTCTGCAATAGTGATTTACTTTTGTTTCAATATCTTCCACATAGCCTATCACCCAAGTTTCAACATGATTCACTCTTCCTCTCTCCTTTCTCCGTAGGAACAGAAATCGTCTGCATTTGTGGGATATGGTCTTTCATAGCAACCACAGAAAATAGAACACCTGTAATCGCTCCCACCGCCAAGCAAATTGACATAGTGTATGCAATCCTTACACCGCACCACTTCCACGGCATCCACGGTGGGGGCATCGTCGGCATAGAACTCGCAAACGCAATGCCCCAGTTCATTTTCAACACAAATAATTCCATTTCTGAACAGAAGGCTGTAATCCGTATTATCGCTTGCGTGCAATGTGTATCTTCCGTTGCCATCAATCAGCCGCTTTTCATTTGCCATCTTCCAACATCTCCTTTATGGTTTCCTCGATCATCTGCACAGCATCACCCAATGCTTGCCCGGCACTTTGCTCCATACCATAGGAAACACCTTCAATCATTCCCAATGCTCGGTTGATAGTGCTTATTTGGGAGATTAGCTTGTCATTTGCCATAATCAATACCCTCGCACAGCCGGTCATATTCCTGCAGTTCCGCTTCCGTTGGCTCATCCTCCGGTCTGCCCTGGTCGTAACCGAGGGTGCATGAAGTTTCAAAGCAGCAACCCGCTAAGTCTTCTGCCGTTTCGACCCACGCAGGATACTCTACATGACCCCAGGGACACCCTTGGCAGTATTTAATAACCGGATCGATACACCGCTGTGGTTTCTCTGTTCGGGCTCGTTCTTCCTCTTGCCTTGACAGATCTCCTGCAAGCCTACAGCAGGCAAGCACGACTGCAAGAACGAACGCCAGTGCTAAAACAATTGCCGCTATTACAAACCATAATCCTTCCATGGTCACACTCCTTCGTGTAATATCTCATTTATCTTTTCGTCCATGGCTCTGCTCAGCTTATAGCAGTTGCCATGGGATATATGATTTTTCCAAGCCCCGTAAGATGAGCGGAATTTATTCATTGGTAGCTTTCCTGCCGCAACAAGCTTTGCCATCCGCAGAAACTTCCGTTGGGCATTTCGCTTGTTCTGATTCTTCAGCCTGCGTACCGGAACACCATCAGGCGCGATGTAGGTATGAAACCCCAAATAGCTAACGCCATTCTTAAATGGGAATATCTGCGTCTTTCCGTTCAAAGTCAGCCCCAAAGTATCCACATATGCCGTTATCACTTCGAGACAGTACTGCAAATACGCCTTGTCTGAGTGGATCAGATAGAAGTCGTCCATATATCGACCATAGAATTCAATCCCCAGATCTCCCTTTATCAGCTTGTCCATACCGTCTAAGTACAGCAGTGCAAACCCTTGGTTGATCTGATTGCCCAGCGGCAGACCTTTGCCCTCGGTGCTGTCAATGAACAGCTCGCACAACCAGCACACATCTGGATCATCTCCAAAGTGGTACCGGACAATATCTTTCAGCTGATCGTGGGAAATGTTGTAGAAAAACTTGGTGATATCGCATTTGAGGATATAACCACTCATGCCATACCGGCTGTAAAACTGCTGCATTTGCTCGCTCAGCCGGTCAAGGCCGAACAGGGTACCCTTGCCTTTCTGCCCGGCGCAGTTATCCCAAATAAAGATATCCTGCAGCCGTGGCATCAGTACATTGTCACACAGACAGTGCTGGATAACCTTGTCCTTGAAACTGGTGGTCTGTATCACGCGCTCCTTCGGCTCGTACACGCGGAATTCGTTGTACTCCGAAACAGTGTATGTCTTATCCTTCAACTGGGCTATGAGGGTGTGTACGCCGTCCAGCGCCCCGACACTGAACCGGGCAGCGCTTTTCTTGTACCCTTTCCCGCACTTCGCCTTGCGGAAGGCTCTGTACATATTGTGAAAATCCGTCACTTTTTCAAACTCGGTCATCCGGCACCATCCTTTCGTGTTTATCCGCAATGCGGAAAGGTCGTGCGTTCTTTTGATGGAGGTGTATTGATTTCGGCTTGTGCCTACTCTGTCGAACGTTCCTCAGAACGGGCGAACGCCGTTGTCGTTGTTGTAGTTGTCATTGTTGATGTTGCCAGACGGCGAGACGCAAAGGAAAATACAACGCACGGCCTGAGTATCATTACTGCCGCTCCTTCGAACGCCATGCGATGGACATGTATTTCACATCCCGTACCATCTTGGACCAGTACTCCGCTGAATTGTCGGTCAGCAGGCCCAGGCTCATAGACAGCTCGATGTAAAACAGCAGCTCATCGCACAGCGTGACCGCCCTGGTGATCGTCTCGCACCGCTCTCGCTTATGGGTCGTATTGTTGATCCGGTTGGCTTCGAACAGTGCGTCATAGATATCCAGGCTCTTAATCTGCATACGGTCGACGAGGGAATGGCGATACTTCTTAGGATATCGGTTGCAGTTGGATGTCAGCTTGAAGGTGTGTACCGCCAATTCCTTTGCCTTGACGATCACCTTCAGGTCATTGTCTGCCATGATTAGTCCTCAGAAGATTCAAAGATAGAAGATTTGAAGAATAAAAACGGGCGAACGCCGATGTCGTAGTTGCAGATGTCATATCTGATGTAGCCAGACGGCGAGACGCAAAGCGTCCAGTACGGATCATCGTGGGGCTTGCAGCTTTCGGGAGTGGCAAGCCACCACCAGCCGCTTGCGGGATACTTGTCGAAGATCTCCGCATTCGCACGGTAGAAGTCCAGAGTCGGCAGGCTGATCTTGGATTCCATTACGCCGTAGGTCTTCAGACCGCACAGGGTGGTAAGGTCTGTATGTATGGTACAAAGATTCTCTTCACCGATAGCAGCGATGATCTTGGGAAGGATCTCCTTCTCCATCTTCTTCAGCACATCGCTGGAGCGCAGATCATTGTTGTCACCGAAACTGGAACGGAAGGCGATGTCCTTCATCACCACAGGCACCATACCGTCCACCTCGGGGAATTTGATGAATTCCATACCTGCGACCTCGAAGGTCTCACCGGCTTTTACATTGGGGAAATTGATAGTCTTGCTCATGATTCGTTCTCCTTTCACTTCGATACAAAGATATTAGAATTTAAGATACAAAACGGGCGAACGCCGATGCCGCCGCTGAAGTCGCCATAGTTGATGCGGCCAGACGGCGAGACGCACTTGACCCAGCTCGCATTTTCATGCTTCGCTGTGCTGTGGGGCGTTGCCAGCCACCACCAAGCGCCCAGTTTGTGCTCGTCCAGGATCTCCACGAACTTGCGGTACATATCCGCCGTCAGGAGGGATACGCGGCGCTTAATGATGCCGTAGTCCTTCAGGCCATCGTCAGAGGTCAGGTCCACATCGTGCAGCAGCACATTCTCAGTACCTACGATGTCGGCCAGCTCGTCAGCAAACTCGTTGCAGATCTCCTCCACATTGGAGCCGGCGTAGTTATTATCGCTGTCGCCGAACTCCTCGCTTTCCCGCAGCAACTCCTTGCGGATCAGCGCCGTGCCCTCTTCCCGGTGCTCCAGCACGACAAACTCGTGACTGCCCACCTTCACTACCTCGCCGGGTGCGGCTTCAGCCAGCTTCATCATCGGCACGCCGAAACTCTCCCGGATCTGCTCCACTTGTTCTTGGGTCAAGCCCACCTTCTGTCCGTTGATCGAAATGTAGTTTTGCATTTGTTTATTTCCTCCTGTCAAATAGTGATATTTCTTCAAAGTTCATCGCAGGGAACTTTGGCGGGTTATCAAGCATTGCCCAGCGGAAGGGGCGGTGGGTATCAATGTAACCCTCCTCTTCCATCCGGAAGCGCTTATCAAAATCGTGGACGGTGTGTCCGTCCGCCTTGAATGTTACCGGGCTGTCCTTGTCCCACTTGAGGAGCAGCGCCCAGTGGTCTGGGTAATTGCGCCATAGGTTACGCAGCTGATCCAACCCCTGATTATGGCAGAACCAGCATCCGGACCTGCAGGCATTCTCATACGCTGGTGAGAGTGTTCCTTCGTATTGGCACCATAGACCACAAAGATCCTCGTACCAGTCCGCTTCCACCAACGGCAAAAGGAACCCAGGCTTATCTATGTAGCGGGCAACGCGCTCTGGTTCGTCAGCTGCAATGCCAAGGATATGGACGATATTTCTTTTCGCCCCTCGCCGCCGGGGGCTTTGGGAAAAGGCTTTGATTTGAGTCGGGTGCACCAGTTCCCTCCGCTCGGACTGCTGATGGGAAAGCCGTAAGGCCGCCCTCTTGAGGTCGCTGTTGCACCACAGGGACCACTTGGTCGGAAATCCCCAAATTGACCCGCACTTTGAGTTTGCTGTTGCACCATGGTCCCTGCTGATAGGGCCATCCGGTGCACCCCCCCGATCCGGATTCTTCCGCTCCGGCACATGGTAGAACAGCTTTTCGTAGGTCAGTCGTTCTCCGTCCCGAGTAGCACAGATATGCTCCACCGTTAGACCCCACCGAGCCTTGATATACGCATCTGCCTTTGCCTTGAACTCTACCATTGGTGGCAAATCGGCAGGGATGGTGTCCGTAGCCCACACCTCCGCATGAACAACCCGATGCACCGGAATTCCCAGTATGTCGATGGTAACATGAAGCCCTGCAAAACTGTCCTTGCCATAGGAGATGCTGTAAATAAACTCGGTATTCTCACGATCCTCATCGGATATCAGGTTATACCACACCGTCTACCCCCCTCGAGTCAAACAGAGAGGTCTGCCCGATCTCAAAATTGCACCACAGCACCTCTGTGCGGGGATCTGAATTCTGGTTGTAGGATTTCCGGGTGATCCGGTGCCAACCCTTCAACTCTCGATCATACATTTCCGACGGGTAGCCGCTTAGGATCACCGGTCCCTTATGTTGCAGAAGTGCGGCCAGTAAATCCACATGATCCTGCTCGGTCATTTCGTGCCGGTACTGTTTGCCGCCGCGGGTATCAAGCAGGTACGGTGGATCAGCATAGATCAGAACATTATCGAAGTTAAACCGACGAATGAGATCCAGCGCCGGCCGGTTTTCAATCTGTACCTCTTTCAGCCGTCCACCCAGTTGTTGTACCAGTTCCGGCATCTTCGCCCAGTACCTAGAGGCATAACTGCCTTGGCGGCCTGCAATGTCTATCTTAAAACCCGTCTGGGTATAGGTCTTGAAACCGTATCCCATCTTGGATCTGACAGCAAAGCGATATGCCCTATCGAGCGGATCGTTGCCACGATTATGGTGTGCATCGTCGAACACATCTCGTGCGTAAGGCGTTAGATCTATGAGCCGTGCCAGTTCTTCTGGCTGCTCCCGGAGGATGGTGAAGAAATTGACAATATCACCGTCAATATCATTCACCGTTTCGATGGCCGAAGGCGGTTTGTTAAACAGCACCGCACCACTGCCGAAGAACGGCTCCAGGTATGACCGGTGAGGTGGCATCAAAGCAACAATTTCTTCTGCCATACCCCACTTTGCCCCGGGATAATTCAGCAGGGCATTCACAGCCCCACCTTCTTTCTTGCAAGCTCCATACGGGCATCCCACCAGCGCAGGTATGCCCTGCAGGGTGTCTCGCAATTTTTCACCGTACACCTTGCGCAAGGGCCATCTTGCAAGTACTTGCGAATGATGTCCGGGTGCTCGTAGCGGAACATTTCCTTGGGTTTCTTTTCCTCGGCATATAGTTCGGCTTTTGCCCGTCTCAGCAGCCAGCATAACCTGGTACGATAGGCGTTGCAGGTATAAAATGCCGAAGATAATCCGGCGGAGCAGTTTATGTTCTGACACTTATCACAAGGGCTTGGGTATCTATTCGTTGCCAAATGCACCAGCCTCCTTGTCTAAATTCTCTTCCATCAACTGCGCAATAGCCCTGCGCTCGTCTTCGTCCAGCTGGCGCTTGCCGGAAGCATCTTTTTTGCATGCCTGCTGTGGGGGGCTCTTCCAGTGTTCCTCAGAAAGGAATTTCGCCGCACGGGGTATAAAGCGCCCGCCATTCTCCGTCCATTGCTCTGCTTTTTTCCACAGTTCAAGTGATGCCATAATGCGGTAGATGACCTGCTCGGTGGGGTTCAGTGCTTTCCACGCATCCCACGCCGCACTTCTTCCAATTTTGGAGGGGTAGACCTCCCAAAAGGCAGTAAAGGCTTTTCCGGAGTTGGGCACGGGGGCGCTCTTTCCGTCATCTTCCTTTTCTTTCTCCCCCTCTATCTCTATCTCTTTCTCCTTCTCTTTCTCCTTCTCTTTCTCCTTTTCGCTGTCTTTCGCTTGTCTTTGCTCTGTCTTTGCGTTATCTTTGCCCGGTGTTCCTGCCATCCCACCGGCAGCTTTACGCCGTGCTGTATCCAACGTTGGCCGTATCAATGTAAATACCGCCTTGGCTGTTCCTGTTAAGTTTGGCTCTTCTTCATCGAGAGCATAGCCACAGATGGCAAGGATCACAGCCGCCCGGTCTTTCTTGGGAAGTTCCCGGACGGCATCATAATAGGAACTGTAGAAGGTAAATTGCTTTCTCTTCAATTCCCGTCACCCCTGTCATTGCGCATCCAAGGTGACGACAGTCTGCGGTGCAGTTTCCGCGTCATAGCCACGCACATCCTGGATCTCTTCAATGGTGTGGATGCCAAGCAGATATTCAGAACAATGGGCACGGGCAAAGAAAGCCGCTGCACGGTACATTAACATCTGCGTGGGCATTGTCTTCCATTTGGAGCCGGGCTTACCAAGCCATCCTTCGTCCGCAGCCATCTTCATTGTGATGGTGTCGGACACACACCGACTGCCAGTGCTGAGCCGCATAGCGGATGCATAGCAGCCGTAGGAAGGTGTCCCCGCTTCTCCCACAAAGGTGTATTCCAGCGGCGTAAACTTGCCGCTGCCGTTGACAGCTGCGGCACAGAAAGAGCCACTCCACGCAGGCTTTCCTTTCACGATGTAAAGGTTTTGCATAACCGCCAACGGTGAAATTCCCAAGCGGTTGCCAAGGTCAATGGCAACGATGCAATTCTCTGGGGAATTACGATATGTATCCGGCACAAGCCCGGATTTTGCCACCATGGCTGCAAACTTGTATGTCAAATTCATCATGTTGCGGTCGTTCCACATGGTAGTCATGCCCGGTGTCTGCTGCACCGGTGCAAGGTTTAGCTGCTCCTTTTCTCCCTCCGGTACCACCGTAGGGATAGGCGGTGCAGATTCGCTGATGATCGTCTTTTGTTCAGACATAATTTCCTCCTTTTCTTCTGCGCTTCATAAGAGCGCCGTGCAATGTGATGAGTGCCCTTGGAAGCGCCTCATCGAATTCGATCGTAATAAGCCGGTACTTGCCGGTGCGCTGCAAATGCAGAATGCACAGCCTGTCTACACGGTAGCCTCTTGCGGCCAGCATCAACCTGTAGAGGTTCAGCTGCGCCCGGCACAAAGGCTTGTAAACGGTGTATGTGGTCTTGATATCTACCAGGGTCAACAGCCCGTCCACCGCTCCGTAGCGGTCTATGGTGCCGGCATAGCGGTATGTTGGGTGATGCAGCGGTTTTTCTGACAGTTGCCAGCAAACACTGTGTTCCTGCAGGAATGCCTTATAGGCCTGCATATAGGGAAGGTATTCTTCCGCGATATCGCAGCGCCCAGTTTCGTCCATGGCCTGCGTGGCGGCATGTACCGCCGTTCCACGCAATGCTGCGTTTTCCATCTGCCATACGGGGACATCCTTGTATATTTCCCTATGCAGGAAACGGCATAGATCTGAAACACACGGCAGCCTAACCCCAGCCAGCAAGTAGACATGGTCCTTCTCCCGAAAAACAAGGTCAGCCATATGTACTAACCCTCTATGTCCAGGTCATCAGCCCATACGGTATGCCGCTTTATGCAGCGCTCACAGCCGTAGCCGGCGATGCCGAAGGGCTCCAGGTCAATACACTCCTCTGTCATGATCCGCTCTCCGCAGCTTGGACAAACAGGACGGCGCATCATCCTTGCCGTGTATGCCAGATCCCGGGCATCTGCCTGCCGATCAGCCTCATAGCAATCGGGAATTTTAACCGGTGCCATCTTCAGCCTCCAGAATGGACGCCTTGATCTTGATTACTTGATCGCCGCATGCCGCTGTGATCTCAATGTCGTCAGAGTAGTTCTTCATCTTGGCATCGGTAATCTCGGCTTCATCAGCCAGAAGTACCAAGAGTTTTTGAAACAAATCGTATCTATCCACGTTTTTTCTCCTTTCTATTGACAAAAGTAATTTGGTTTGGTATTTTGGTAGTGATGTTTATTCATCTGCGCCGCTTTCCGTGTTCGCACCACGGGAGGCGGCATCTTCTTTTTCTGTGCAGTTGCACCGTTCGCCAGGATCAAGGTTGCTGCCGCAATACGGGCAGGTGTGGTGCATCGCCATATCCTTCACCTCCTAACCCGTCGCATTGACAAATCCCAGTATCAGAACGATGACCACCAGCCCCAGTGCCACCGCAAGGCGCAGCAACGCGGTTGCTGCTCTGGATATGTAAGCTCTCTTCTGAACCCGTAGCTGCCTTGCTTGCTTCGCCGCCCTGGACTTCGCCAGCAGCTGCTCCTGTCGCTCATGGGGCGCGTTAACCATATCGATTACCTGCTTATCTGCAGAACTCATTGCATAATTCCTCCTTCAAATTCGTTATCCGCACATGTACCGCGCCAAAGCTGCTTTGCTAAGCCGGCAATTGACGAACATTACGCCCAAGTGCCGAATAACGGTATCTCGCTTCTTATAGCCGGTCACCTGCATGACCTCATCTATGCTCAGCATGTCATGATCCGGGTAACGCGAATTAAGTATTTCCAGATTAGCCCGGTAGTCCGGGTGTTCTCTTGCCATATGTAAGCTCCTTTCCGTCCACTTTGTTGGACTATTTCACTGTTATTCTGTGGGTGCATCGATGGTATCTCGCCATCACTCTTGCTCTTTCTTCCTTGGTCTGATAAAATCAAACCGAAGGGAGGTGAAATCATGGATTGGAAAACTATCATTTCATCTGCAGTTATCAGCACTATAATCACCGTTATAGGAAGCGTTATCGTAGCCCATATTTCCCGCAAGACTGCCGTTGAAACAGCTAAAGAAACCGCGAACCATGAATTGGAAAAACTTGAGCGCACATGGGATCACGATGATATTGTTTCCTCAGATGATGAATTTGCAGAAATGGCTGCTCTCATCAGCAAGTTCGTCTGTTACGCAACCGGCGCATGGAATATCGATGCCCTCAGTAAAGTAGCTGAAGTCCGATCTCGGGAAAGCGGCACCCTTGGAGACATATTGGACTCACTTTATATCTCTATCGAAAATCGCCAATACCAAGAAACAGATGTGCTTCTGACCAAAGCCATTGATGAAAAGCGCAGATTGAAACAAGGCCGCAATAATTCTGCTACATAACCTTCGGTGTACGCAGAATCGCCGCATACAGTCTATCAAGCGATACCTCTAAAAGATCAGCCAAACGAATAGTTGAAAAAGCATCCGGTGTCTCACCACAAACCCAGGCCATAACCTGCATTTTATCGGTCTCCATTTTCTCGGCAATCTCCGAAACTGTGCTGCCATGGGAAGCAATCAGTTCTCCAAGTGACATTACTGTTCCTCCTTCATTCTGTAGTAGCGTCGGGGATATCCAGAATCTCACGGATTGCTCTAACTACCTTGGGTGCATTACGCTCCCCGGTAAGAATTTTGTGCATATAGCCACTGTCCATAAACAGTCCGGTCTTTGCAGTAATCTCTTGGATCAACCAGTCTTGGCTCTGTTCCAAATCCACAAGTTTCTTTTTTACCGTTTTACCAAATGCAGTAAGTGCAACGCATTTCACCTCTGCGACCCTCCTTTCTTATAATTGAATAACTATGGCTCCCATGGATAACCGACCCTTGAAATAGCCCCGCAATTGTGGTATCCTCAAAATGCTGTATGATGCGCGTCAAGCAGCAAGTCTAAGGCGAAAGGAGTGATGCCACATGAAGAAACTCACCGATTGGATCGTTGAGAAGATCCTTCCGGCACTCATGCCGATTCGCCGTGTCTCCGGCTGACATCCGTCCGTAACCAAACGGGATGAACAACGCCGACATGATGCAGCGGCGGGTGCAGAATGCCGAAGTGCGTCAGCTATGCGGTAAAACAGGGGTTGGAGCCTGCCCGGCCCCGGTATACCAACGGGAATAATCCGGGCCGCATAGAGAGGCTGAAATCTGCGGGGAGCCGTCCGTGTCCAACCACGGGCGGTTTTCTATTTCAGGGGTCGGCGGAGTACAGAACATGCCCTGTACCCCTTGACAAGTACGCATATTAGTACTATAATGAATGTGCCAGCAACCATCATAGTACGCCTCCGCGTTCTTTCTGCGTTAAGTATAGTACGCATTTGCGTTCTTGTCAAGCGCTAATGCGGATTTTGCGTACTTTTGTCGAGTTGCACAAAAACGGAGGGACGCATATGTGTACTTTTTACGAACGTGTTATCGAACTCAGTGCGCAGAAAGGGGTTTCGGGAAGCCGTGTATGCTTGGAACTTGGATTAAGCAAAAGCACCCTATCTGACATAAAGGCCGGCAGGAAGAAAGGGGTATCGGCAGAGACTGCTCAAAAATTTGCAAACTACTTCGGCGTTACTGTCGGTTATCTGTTAGGCGAAGAAGAAAAAGATAAGCCCCTCATCAACGAAGATGAGGAGCTAACTGAGTATGTGGAAATGTTGAAGAATAGACCGGAGTGTCGGATGCTGTTCCAGCTGTCCAAGAATGCCACCAAGGAGGATGTTGAGGCCGCTGTGCGGATCATCGAGGCGCTTCGGAAGTAATTTACGAAGTGAGGCGATTAAACTGTGGGCAACAACATCTTTGTGCGCAGCGTTCCCTTGCCGGAAGCGGTCAGGGCTGTTGTGCTGCCGAATGACGACGGCACTTTCGATATTTATATCAATTCAACTTTGCCGGAAGAGCTGCAGCAACGAGCCTTAGATCACGAGCTGGAGCACATCCGCAGAGATCACTTTTACAACGATGACCCGGTCTGGCTCAATGAGCTGGAGGCGGGGTAGGAAAAGAAATGGAGAGTGGGTATGCTCATTTATGATTTCGCTAAAATCACTTCCCGATTGGTAGCTGTTGTCGCTCTTTTTATGGTCGTAGGGTATATTTGGACTGCAATCCGGGATGCATTCAAGAGAAAAAAGACCAGCCCTTCTGAATGGTTTGAAAACATAAAACTGGACATGCAACGCAACGGCAATCAACGCAAATGGGCCTTAGTCCTTGCTTTTTCTTTTGTTGCATATCTGCTGACCGATTCCGCTATACACCAACTTGTTGGCATACACAATCTAGAGATTACACCAAACGGCACATATTGTTTCTATGTTGAGGCGAGCAGATCGAAAGGAAAAACATATACATTGCCGGCCCAAATTAGGGTGGACACAGACTATTATGATGTCAGCCCTGACAAGACCGAAGTGCGTAAAAAATACTATGTTGAAAAAGTATTCTTTTCAAACGGCGGTTGGTTGGACTTTGTGAATCAAGAACCCGTTGACATCGGCAAATCAGCTTGGTTTTATGAGGATGAAGAAGAGTGGTCTATAAAATTGCTTAACGAGCACGCATATTCTCCTTTTGTGATTGAAACAAGCAACGCTGAAGCAACTGATTTTTTGCGATTGTTTGCCGAAACAGCACCAATTTTGTTTTTATTGCTCGCCTGCCTTTTCCCGTCAAAAAGTACTTGTCGAGAAGAATAAAAACGCCCCCGACCTGCGCCAACAGATCGAGGGCTTGCAGAAAACCACCATACATCACTATAGGGGAAGTCTGCCATTTTAGGGTAACACACCCGGGAAGGATTGTCAAATGGCAAAAAAGATTAACTATGCTGCCATGTTCACCCTCCGCAAGGATGGGCGCTATCAGGGCAGCTACACGGACGAAACCGGGCGGCATTATGTCTATGATCGAGACCCGGAAAGGCTTTGGCATAAGCTGAACGACCCAAAAGAAGAAGAGCCGATCCTGTTCCGTGATATTGCCGAAGCATGGCAAAAGGACGCATGGGAGAAGATACGGGACGGTACAAAATCTTGCTACGACGCTCCATGTCAACGAGCGATTGACCGATTCGGAGATCGTGAAACCGCAGATATTGAGCCGCATGAAATATCCACTCACTTACAGATACTAAAGGCGCAGGGATTATCTGCCAGCACAATTAAGAAGCAGAAGGTCGTGTACAAGCAGATCTTCCAGCATGCGATCATGGATAAAGTCTTCGGCAGGGAGATCCGGCACAACCCAGTGTTGAATGTGAAGCTACCGGACGGACTTCCGAAGCCAAAGCAAAGAGAAGCCCCGGAGGACGAGATCGTTAAAAGAATCCGACAGAATGCCGATACCGCCTATTTCGGTATGTTTGCATTCTTCCTGATATGCACAGGTTTCCGAAGAGGTGAAGCTCTTGCCATACAGTGGAAGGATATTGACTTTTCCAAAGGCTCCATAGCCTGCGATAAGGCAATAACACATAGAACCGGCACCGCAAAAACAGCACCACTAAAGACAGATAACAGTTATCGTGCTGTTCCTCTGCTCCCGGCCCTCATCGACAAACTGGAGCGCCCCGATGGCGCAAAGGATAGCGATTATGTGTTCTTTGGTTCTGACCCTGCCAAGCCTATGCCACAAAGCACATACAATCGGAGATGGCTGCACTATTGCAAGGACATGGGTTTCGTCACAGATGAGCCGGAAACCAGAACCAGCAAGCAAGGAAAAACCTATGTGGTGCATAATTATAAGCCTACCCTGACCGCCCACGATTTTCGCCACGGTTATGCAACCATGCTGTTCGAAGCAGAGGTCGATGTTTACACTGCCCAGAAACTGCTTGGACACGCAGACATTGAAACCACTATGGCGATCTATACACATCTCCGTGCAAAGAAAAAACAAGAGTCCATTGAAAAGCTAAAAGCCTACTCGCAAACCGCTATATGATGTCAGAAATGATGTCACAATCCGAAAAACCGTTGTAAATACTGGACTTTTTACTGACTACGAATCAGTAGGTCGGGGGTTCGAGTCCCTTTCGGCGTACCAAAACATTCAAACCCGAACCTTTTACCAATTGGTGAAACGTTCGGGTTTGTTGTTTTCTTAAGTGATTTGAATTAAGTCTTTGTTTGTGGTCGTACAGAGTAGACGCTCTGTACGACCACTTCTTCGTTTCAAAGGATTTCTTACATAAAGGAGATTTGAAATGAAGATTAAAAAAACAAGAACCATTTTCTTTGCTATCGCAATTACATACAACCTGCTACTGGGTTTGTGCCTCAAGGACTTTCTCGTCCTCTCACAAACCTTGACCGCATTCTACTTACTGTCAGTGTTGCCTACACTCTTTCTGCTTACAGAGCTACGCTCAAAGGCTATGAGGATAATCGTTCACATCGTCTTGGTGCTCGATATTCTCGTAAACTTGCTCTATTTCATATGCTGCCGTAGATTGCTCCCGGTTATGACAATGCTTTTTCTCGTCACCGAGCTGATGTATCTCATTACCGCTGCAAATCGCTTTCGTAAAGATAAGTTCCTGACGAAAATTTGCATATTAGCAATATCGGGACTCATTTTGGTCGCAGGGATCACCGCATACAATTTCGTCTGCAAACCGGAAACCCCATATCTCACCAACGGCGGAGCAACCCTGTGGGACACACAGACGGAAGAACTTGCTGACGAAATTTGTGCTCACTGTGATACTGATGGTGAAAAAGTGCAGGCGATCTACAGTTGGATCATTCAAAACTTTGAGTATGATTATGATTACCATGCCATCATCCAGTACTTCAATATTTGTAAAACATTGGGCATCCGTAAAGGTGTCTGCTATGATTTTTCCAATCTCTTCGCTGCCATCTGCCGCAGTCAAAATATCCCTTGCTACGTTGTAGATGGCACACCCTATGATCGCTCGACAGCCGACCACACCTGGAATCGCGTCTATTATAACAACTTCTGGTGGGATGTAGATGTTACAAACGATATGTGTGCAAGTAAGGACGACGGCAATATTTATGGTTTTCGCAAACTTGAAAGCCCTCATTCCTCAGACGTAGAATACAGAATAACACAAATATATTAACGAGATTATTGATCGCATACGATTGTTTTAGTGATAGAAAGCAATTATCCCAGCTAAACTAAATTGGCTTAGCTGGGATAATTTTTGTTGTTTTGTTAGATGGTATCTCAAGTCTTACAATATATATGAATGTGTTTCTCAACCCCATCAGTAACCAAGGCAAGGATATGGTTCTTGGGTGCCGAACGGAATTATGCCAAGGTGCTCTCTTTGAAGCATAGCCTTTAACCATGTTTTATTGCCGACCCATCTGAAGAGTATGGGTTGGCGAATATACGCCTCCCGCATTACCTCCCTAACAGGCGAAGCAATACGCTCAAAGCGAAGAATTTCTTGCCCAGAACTATCTACCCATACATATGGATTGTTGTCCTTTGGATTGCATTTGAACGAATCTCGCCAAATAGATGCGGGTGCTACTTGACAATTCCCAAAGTACAATTTTAGGTTGCCGCAAACTCGATTAAACAGACTAATGCCACCCATTCCGATTGTGGTATCCTGGGTTTCATCCATCGCTTGTTCATTTATGAGTAGACCGTAGTTTCCAAGACACGCATCAAACTCGACCGGCCTTTCCATCTTTATAGGAATATCAATTTTAGAAACCTCAGTATAGATTGTCCCCTCCCTATATCCCCAAGGATACCACAGACTCGCAGCAAGGACAATCTCGTCATCGCCGATACAGGAATGTGCAATATTGTGCAAATCAGTTGTAGAAAGTTCTGGACTACTCTTCCCATCGCGAGTAGTATTATCATTTGGAAACCATTCGTCATCAAATACCATGCGAGGCATTTCTGTCAGCAAAAACGGATCCTCCGGAGCAATCAAACGAACTTTCTTTTTTGCCAGAGGAATGGCTGCCCAGTCTCCGCACTTTTCCTTGCTATAGAAGATACTTCCAGGGAACGTATTGCTTGCCGGAAGCCGGCTATCACCGTCGCTCACATATCTATCCTCTACATATTCCTCCAAAGAAGGAGCTTCAAACAAGCATCTTCTAACAGCGTCAGCCTCTGCTTTTCCTTTATAGCGTTCTACCAACGAGAGGAAGCCTCTATAACAGTTATCTTCATCGGCAATACCATCTTCAGGAATCTCATAGTTAATGGCTGGAGCTGTACAAGACACAGTACCAGCTTCAACACTGGGTTCCTTGAGCTTCAGCAAAATACTGTGTAAGTAGAGCTTTCTGGCCAACTCAGAACAGTCGTTATACACATCCAGCAAAAGATTTTGTAACGCATTTGAACAAGACCCATCCACAACCCATCTTGCGATAACAGTCAACAGGCACTCCACCTGGTTTTGGGATAAGACCGGCCATTGCTCAGTAATCGTTTGCATGATCTCCGGAAATTGCACCCCCAATATATAGACAGCATATATTGCGATTTCCAGTTTTCTTGCATTTTGAACATCTGCCTGCTCCAACAAAATATAAAGTGCCATTTCTGCAAACGATTGAGGTGTGTTAGCAAAAGGTGTTACCACTTTTTCGCAGTCATAATTAATATCAAAATGATTATCCCCGGAGACCCATGTTCGTTGCGTGTGCAGTTCTTCTGTGAGCAGTGTTTCCATTTCTGTGGGATTTTTCTGGCACATCAGTTTAAATAGCAACTGCATATTCCGTGTAGATGTCTGGTAATCGTAATTGGATAATTGTGCACCATTCGCTTCTGCAAAGGTCCAAAACGCGTCAGGACCAAGTTTGTCCAAAAGCGTCGGCATAATCATATCGCACTTTTCGTAGATCCATTCTTTTCCTTGCAGATACGTACTAAAACTGTAAAGTAGCCGTTCAAGGTGCTCTTGGTTATACTCTTCGCTTGCCAATACTTTTTCTAACACAGCCAAATAGTGATCTGCCGCCCACCGTGTATGTTCCACAGTTTTCAAATAGTCAAGAGATTCCTCTACTGACAAATCTTTATGCAAGGCAGAAATAGCTTCATGTTCTTCCAAGCGTCTGGTTTGGCGTGCAGCATTCTCATCAAAGCCCCTTGTTTCTTCTGAGAGATGCAGTACAATAGCTGCCCACTGCGGTGTTCTCTGAAATACAAACGAGGCGAAATCGATATTTAGTTCACCTGATCTATTCACGCAGGCATCATAAATGCTTTTTGCACCAAGTCTCTCAGATTGCGTATACCACGAATGTATTCCACAACTAAGTATCCAAATGGCTTGCAGGTCTTCTTGGTTGCTTGCTATTTTGATAAACTCAAAGAGCGAATGATAAATCTGGTCTGGATTGAGTCTAAATTCATCGCTCCATTTTCTTAGTTCCCAATAGTCTGCAATACCACACAACGCCGCAGTTTCAGTTATACAGTTCTTTATCTCATATCCGGCATGGTTGCTAGACATTTCGGCAATTTCGGATTGTTCAAGTAACTGTGCTCCAAGATCTTTCCATCTCGACGGATCTTCTTTCGCGATTATTTCAAAACACTCCAGCGGTGCGTGCATCGCATATTCCTTATAGCCTAAATAACCAACTACAGCCCATTTGAGCTGTTCTGTGAACTGCTGCATCAATTCCGGTTCAACGATTTCGCCATATGGGCGAAATCGTTCATGCATATCTGCTTTATTCTCCTCCAGACTTATTTTGCTACAATTCTTACCATACAAAGCGTTGATGTATTCTTTAATGATTTCGTGACGGTTTTGCTTTACTAAGAACTCCAAGATGCTGGTTTTATAAAACATCCCCAACATGTCAATATCAAATAAACTTATGCGAAGAGCATCAATAAAGCTTTCGGTTCCACCAAGCATCTGGGCAGCTTTTGAATGTAGCAGTGTATACAGCAAGAATCTGCGGGCCTTCGAATAATCCATCGATCTGCGCAGAGACGCCGATAGTAACCATTCTGCGCACCCCTCAAATTTTGCCGATTTAGGATTATCGACCCAATAATACTTACCTAACAAGACTGCTACTCTTACCAAAAATGCTGACTGTCCCTTTTCGGTATCCCCTCCCTCAATTTCTGCGCAGTACCCATCCGCCAAGCTGATTAGTGTTTCGTCATCTGTATCTCGATTGATACAGCCCAGCAAAAATCCTTTTAGGACAAGTGTAAAACTCGTTTGATCATAAACCCGTTTTATGATTGGTGCTCCATCTATAACATCTTGGTCAGGTGTAAATGTTGGATCACAAGTCACCTTCATACAAAGGGCCAACAAATTCCATGAAGGGTTCTCTGGACTTTGTTCCACGCGAGTCAATGCACCCGAAAATTGGTGTGTCGCCCCAGAGTAATAAATTTCCTCAAGTTTCTCAGCAAAAGTTGGCTGATTAACATAGCCATTTCTCATTGCTTGGCGCGCTAGCTCGCATTTTTGCTGTTCTATACAGCAATTAAAGTATTGCTCACCAAAAGAAAAAACAGCATACCATTCGCAATCCGACAAATCTTTCTTAATGCTGGGAACAGGAATATTCAATTTTGCAGCAGCAGTTCCCCAGTGTTGCAAGAAAAAACCGGTCTCTGTCGATCTGATTTCCCAAGCACTTTCTTCAGATACAGTATCGGCACAAAGTGGTAAAAATGATATTGGAGAATACTCTCGAAACCACTTATGGTACAACCCTAATGCACGTTCCTTGTATTCTTCTGTGTCAGAGGCATACAATTTGCAGCAACGATTGAGCACTCTGTTAAATTCATCAAGGTTATCCTTCGCAATCGGCAAAGCCCGTATCTCGCATATGTCAATAGCGCTGATTTCTGGATAGTCCTTGGGGATATACTCTTTATCGAAATCCTCAAAATACCGTTTGTGCTGGTACAACGTCTTTACCGCTAAATATGTATTGCGATAGCCAACGTAGTCCCGATTTCTGCAGGCAGCATCGTATGAAAGATGTGCAAATTCATCCAAGCGTTCTTTAGACACACCTTCTGCCAATGCATTGATTACAAATTCTGCGGTAAAGTATTGCGGTATCAGCGCCTCTTTCCTAGCGCACTGAAGCAATGGTATTCCCATAACGCACGAAAGAAGCCCCTCGTTGTTTTGGAGCAAGTATTCTGCCAGGGACAGTGCAATATCCTCATAACGCTGCTGATAGGAATGAATAACTCCCATTAGAAATACTCGAAAGTCGTTATGGAATAGTGCATACTCGCCCTCGTCATTGAGGCAACCAACAAGCGGGTATAATCTATCCAGTAACATATTCCACTCAGTTTGGCTCATTCCCGTATTAAGTGCTGCCGCAAGGATTCTGGTATTGACTCGACCATTCATCAAGAGAATTGGGCACGCAACAATGCTTTCCGGAAATAACATTCCTCCCATAATTTTGGTAAGTTCATCTTTCATATGACTCCAAATATGGTTGTAGTATTGCTGGATGTCACCGCCAATATGGCCTTGCTGCAATTTTGCAACAACATTTTCCAATGCGTCTAATGGTCTGATTTCTTCAATTGCAAAAACAGTGGAAAGATTGTTGCCTTCTGTCTTTTGGAAAATCAGATTCGCAATTTCATCCACTGTACCTGCAAATTGATTTGCGCGCGCCAAAATTAACTGTTTGACATCGGAAATCCCCAGTTTAGGCATTCCAATGTATTCAATTTCCGTACCGGTTGACAACCATCTAGGATACTGATCTTGGTACATTGTTGCAGGTTGTCCTGCGAGAACAAAACAAACGCCGTCAGGAATTTCGCTCGGTAACGGCAATGATGTTAGGAATGTTACAGGAATATTTGCTCGAGCAGCATGGTCAATTCCGTCAATACAGATATATACCTTTTTTCCCTCACCAATAGCAGCTTGTCCCAAAATACCAAGGAGCCGCATAACATGACTACGCATTTCCTCAACAGATAGCAATTTGTTACTTACAGAAATGTGGTATTCAGCCAAATGACCCTTTAAACGTTTGCGAAGCTGTATCAGCAGTGCACCCCACAGGTTTTCTGCCGTACATACACCGGGATCTGCATTGTAAAAATGCTGTTCTGGAGAAATCGGCCTAAATGTATGATAGCGCAGCAAAAATAGGTTGTACTCCGACTGCAAAAAACTAATGGTACTTGTCTTTCCCGATCCAGGATCTCCTGATAGAAAGACAACCTTATGCTGCGTATCCTCAATCTGTTTAACTAGTGATTCACAGAAAGATCGTCTGCTTTCGAAAAAAGGATACGGGTAAGCCAGTCTATGCTGGCTCTCATCTATATCTTCACCTATTGCCAGTACGGAATAGACGTCCTCCACCGTAACTTCTCTACTTTTCCGTCCGGTGGTTGTCCATTCGCTCACACCAACAAGTAGTCTGCCAAATAATTCCAACGCAACACTTTCTTCACATGAAAACGCCTCAGATAATGACACTAATAAAGAACGCTTCATCTCTTCCAAACTACATTGGTTACCTTTAATTTGGAACACTTTCAAAAAAGCTAACAGCTCATTAGGGTCAATTTTCTGAAGAACACTGCACAATTCTTCCCATTGGCACTTCAATGCGTTGTCATTAAAGGTAAGTTTTGAAACTTCTTCTATATCTGCCGCCAATTCCTGCATCTTGGCAATAAATTGATCAACAGCATAAGCACTATAAGGCTGACCGTTTATTCTCCGTCCTGAACGGTGGTTATGTATGATACGATTTGTAAAAAGAACCGGCTTAATCAAAGAACCAGAAGAAGCACAGGCTTCTTTCCATCCCTGGAACATTGCTTCAAACAAGCACTTTTTGTCAGAAGTCTCTAGCATTTTCCCAAAGGTCAAACTTTTTGTAGCTGCCGTTTCAATATTATGTTTTACCTGATAACACATTTGTGTGTTACCGTCGGTGTACTCAACAACGACATCATCAACGGTATCATATTCATCGTGTTGAAATACAACACAACGTATACCAGAATCAGGATTCAGCATTCTAATTACATTCTCTAAGCCCACATACCATTCATAAAAATATGCATCGCCAGCTCCTGGCATCGGCATAATATCACCTCCTGATTGTCGCCCTTAAGGCCCTTAAAGCAGCGGATCCACGTAATCATAAAGCGCAATACTGTAAAGTAAAGCACACTCTTCTTATTTTATTAGATTGCAATTATTGAGTAGTAAAGAGAAAGACTTATGTGTTTTTGTGAGGAATCTTTTCCCTTGAGATGTACAATTGTTTCCCTTGTTTAAAGGCGAATGATTTCGATTAGAACCATTGTATATCACAATTTTAGTTGCCGACTGATAATAATCCATACAGTTAGCATCCACTTCTTGAACTGTTAAATCAAAAACATCATTACCAATTTTATTGAAATAATGCTCCCAATTCGCACAACGAAAATGATAAATATCACCACCAAAGCACTTTTGAAACAACCGAGCTGTTACAGCGCTCTGGCCCAGACACGGTTTATCTTCTGTCCATGAAGAACGCCGATCATCCGAGCAAGTATCTATAGTCCATCCTTGCAACAAAAGCAATGCATACAAATCAGGTATATTGGATATTCCAGATGTATTGATGTTGTCTATATTACTACGAACTTTGGTCGAATAAATGGAGTCTTTGTTAGATAAATAAATAGCTTTAGTGTAGTGGTAATTTGCTATTGTCAAAGCAGGCATTATTGGGGGATATTCGGGTCTGGGCTGAACGCCAGAACGCTTCTGCCGTTGTAACAGGAGCCTGTATCCAGCATCAATATCATAGTCGGGAAAAAAGTTTTTCTGCGAGAGAAGGTCTCCTTCCCCAAGCCATTTAGCAGCATCAGATATATGTATTTTCGCAACGCAAACAACATTATTATCGTAATCGCATGCCTCTCTTTTGTGGTTACGAACTACCCATCCATGTTGTGCAGCAGGTCGCAAAAAGTAGGAAGGTAACGCTTTCCTTAAGTCGACTGTGTAAGTACTCTCACCAATGTACATGCCACGAATACAAGGACCATTTGTATCGGCAAGATACATATACATGTAAAGGAAACCATCAGCGTCCGTACGTTTTGTGTACAGACTGTTATGAAATGAATACAATCCAAACCACAATGCACACCAATGATTGTCTACAAAGTCCATACAATATGTCCGGCCACCATAATGCTGCAAGGCAGCCTCAACGATAACACTTCTATATCGTTCCCATCCTTCAATATCCGGATCGTTTAGTTTGAATAGATTCATTAGATCTTTATCCTTATAGATTGAAGAAATAACTTCGTCAGAAATCGCGGTATATGTTTTTCTACACCCACTTGGGGGAAGCGTACCATGTTCTGTGCCTTGTCCACGATACAGCACTGTACCATTGGTATTATTTATAAATTTAACATATCCAACAAGTTGGTTTAATGCATCCGCACTTGTCAAATGGTAAATTGGTATTTTAGATTCTCCTTCTTCAGAGTGGTCTTTTTCAGCTTTCCAATAACCGCAGAAATATCTGTTCTGAATATCTATAGGTGCCGGATAGTTAATCTTCATATGAATTACCTCTGTATATTTTTCGGTCAGATGGGTAACAGTTTTGGGAAATACCTAATTGCGCGTAATCCTTTTATTTTCTTACTGCACATAATAGTATCTTATTAATTATTATATTGCATAATACACCAAAATTCAATGCTTGACTGTTTCGTATAATCGAGTCAATGCAATACCCGAAATATGTCTCACTTTCGGTGGTACTTAGAGCGGGATTTAACAAATAAAACACCACCCGTACTGAAGGAACGGGTGGCGTTTATAGCAATCTACCACAATATATTGATTATTAATCGCAAATTTCGGGTTGCTTCTATTATGACTTTAACATTTTCTGCAAGTGTGCTACCCTTTCCAGGAAAGCCTGATAACAATCCTCATAGACACTTATCTCATTAATGTGCCTCCATTTTATTTAGAAGACTATTATATCACCGGGATAGCGATTTCGCATTTTAGCTCGTAATTCATCAAAATTATGTACCCGAATGTTTTTGTCAGGATATTTTTGGCGCACATAAGAAAGGTAATCTGCAAGATTGCGAAAATTCTCATGCAGGGTGTTCGTTGTTCCATCTAAAAATTTCTTGGTAGCATCATTAATACATTTAATCTCTGATGATGCTACGCCGTAGTCAGGATGGATGTAAAGATTATCGTATATTCTTTTAAATGGATCTGTCATAGGTCTCGGCTCATCAACGTGTAAAATCATCATAGATCGTACAAACTGAATTAACAGGAGCATTTGCAGATTATCAGACCTTCTCTTCTGATGATTATTACCGCTGCCGCTACCACTACTCTCGCTTATCTCTGTAAGTAGAGACATCTTTCGTGGCAATGTCAAATTCCACGCATGGATCAAGTCGTCGCTTACACTTTTAGAAAATACAGGATAATACACAGTTTTGTTTGTTGTGTCTGTCACACGAAATATAACAAAAGCTCCGTGAATTGGTCTGTTACCCGTTGCATAACTTCGTATATATTTATCTGGTAGATATTCTTCATACGACTCAATTGCAACATCAAAGTGATCAGCGATGCTTTTCCGTGCAATATCGTTAAGACAATATCTCTGTTTAAAACTTTCTACTTGCACAGTACTGGCAATCGACATTATCAACACATCCTTTAATAGTTCGTCATTTTTGAAATTTATAGAATTAATCTTTATATATGCTCGACGGATCAATCTGAAGTTTCTTACATATCTGCATCACTATATCAAAAGATGCACCACCCACACCCCGTGAGAGGATCGTCATGAGAGAGCTGTACGGAATATCGGCCTCCAATGCAAATTGCCGTAAGCTGGGGTAATTGTCCAGAATTAGATTCCTTAAATACTGTTCTCTATTCATTGGGTTCATCAACTACAATAACCTGTATTCCTTTATCCTCCAGTGCGGCAATCTGATCCTCCACGCAGTCCCAGTCAGTAATGACTGCATCGAAAGCTTCTGCAGGGCAAACCTTGATAAAGGAATTTGCACCAACCTTGGTGCTGGGAATCAGCAGGAACTTTTTTCGGCTGTTGCGAATGACAGTCCTCTGGAAAGACGCCGTTTCGTCAGTGCCGTTGGAAAGTCCAAAATCAGCGGTCAATCCAGCTCCGGTAATAAAGCACATATCAAAGTGCATCCGGCTTACAAACTCAGTAGCCAAACTATCCGTCACGGAACCACTGCGTCGCATCTTACCACCGGCGATGTATACATCAATATTTTCAAAGTCTCGCAGTTCCTTTGCTACATCCACAGAATTGACTACTACTGTGTACTGGAAGTCTTTCGGCAGGAACTGAACCATGATATGACCAAAGGAACCTCCGGTTAAATACACAATATCGTTCTTGCTGATCTGTCGGGTTGCCCATTTTGCAATCTCTCTATAGTTTGGGAAAATAGGCATGGATTCAAATTTGCGGTCAACTGGCGGTCGGACGCCAACCTGCTGCGGCAGGATCGCACCACCGTGTGTCCGCTTGCAGATGCCCTGCTGTTCCAGAAGCCGAAGATCCCGACGGGCTGATTCATCAGAGATACCGTATCGGGTGGTGATCTCCGCGATTGTAATTTTGCCATTGGCTGCGATAGTATCAGCAATCGCTTTATGGCGCTCTTGCATAAACATAGGATTACCTCCAGTTAAATGTTATTACGAGCTCGCACATATACAATACCACAAATTCGGTAATAAAACAACACTTTCGGCAATCGGATTTGCGTATATTATTCTGTAGGTGATCTCGGCTCTAAACCAATCAATGTAGCACGTAAAAACCAAGCGGCAGTCTGGGAAACCAGGCCGCCGCTTTGATTTGTTTTGGGGAAGGGATTAGCTTTACATATCCGAGCTCTGCAGACGACCATCAAGCAATGTATATGCCATTTTCCCTTGCATGGCAGCATCCGAATCGTGGGTGATCAAGATAATGCCCCGGCCCTTTTCATGTTCGCGCCGCAACAAGCGGAAGATGATATCTCTGTTTTTGGGGTCCAGATTGCCGGTGGGTTCATCAGCCAAGATGAGACACGGATCCAAAATCAGTGCTCGAGCAATGGCGACCCGCTGTTTTTCTCCACCTGAAAGGGTTGTTACCTTTTGGTCCAGTAAAGGCCCGATGTCCAACAGCTCCACCAACTCATCCAGGGACGGTGAATTGCTTTTACTGTTGTACAGCGTGGGCAGCAGGATGTTTTCTTTGCAACTGAGTGTAGGAATCAGATTGTAGGACTGGAATATGAAACCAATGTTTTCAAGACGAAGTCTGGAATAGTCTACATAGTTGCGGATCAATGTGCCGTTAAACACATATTCTCCTGCGTCGTAGCCTTCCACTAATCCCAAAATGTTCAGTAGTGTGGATTTTCCAGAACCGGACTTTCCCACAATAGTGATGTAACTATCGTTTGTCACAGTTAGATTGATGTCAGTTAAAACCGGACGCAGGTAGGACTTTTGCAGATGTGAAAGTTGGATATTCAACTCTTTCAAGTTGTCTCACCGTCCCTCTGCGATTTGCCTGTAACCGGCATCAAAGAATTGCCCCTCTTCAATTCCTGTTACGCTGACCCACGCTCCATCACTGTAACCGCGATTGACTTCGACTTCTCCAACAAGTTTGCCGCCCTCTGTTACCTGACGGACATACCACGGCTCATCTTCTCCCGCAGTACGCTGATATAAGCATTTCTCCGGCAGCACCAGTGTTTGCATATAAACATTGCCGGTATAGACCAGTAGTTCTTCTACAATCTGATCCAGAAAAAACTCTTCCGAATCAATTTTTAGTCGAACACGGGTCGTTCCATCACCGTTTCGAATCATGGCAGTGTACACCAGCGTGACGGCTTCTCCATCCTCTGTAGTCAATGCCTGCCCGTTCTTTAGGAGTACCAAAGTTTTTGCAGATACATCACACTCCAGGAATACGGGCGTAGCCAACTGGACCTTAATGTACCCGTCATAGGAGCTGATTTCTGCTACAAGGCCCGAAACAGAAGCAGTTATCACTTCTCCCTTATAGGTTCCTATCTGCTCACCCACCTGAATCTCGTCACCTACAGAGATATCCCACCGGATCTTCGACGGTTCATTTTGCTTCAGTTCGATGTACTCATATGTTTCAGAACGGAATACACCGGTAAGAGAAACACTTTCCCTCAAATCTCTGCGTTCTGCTTCTGCTATCGTGCCGTAAGCCATTTCCACAAAGTCAGGTGCTGTTGGTGTGGCATACTGCTGCTTCTCCCGATTGGAAATCTCGTAGATAAGTCCTAAAGGTGCTGCCAACAGAGCTAAAATCAACAGCCAAAACAGAACCTTAGCAAGTTTTGATATTACTTTCATCGTTACATTCCTCCTCATTCTGCCTTCAGATAGTCCACAATTTGAACTTGTGTTGCCCGGTAAGCAAATACCAAACTAAATACAACTGTCAGAGTCAGGCTGCAGGCAGCAAACATTCCTAATGAATGAGGACTGATTGACAATGTAAAGGTATAGAAATTACCGAATTTATCTGGGATATGCTCGTAGATCACTTTGTAGACCAGTGCAACAAGGCAGACAAACCAAACCGAGATTAGGATATTCAGCAGCATAACCAGCAGACTCTCATACAAGAATTGCCGGATGATACTCCACTTGGATGCACCCAAAGCCCGTTTTACACCAATCTCAAACCGACGGTCATTTAATGCATTACAAAAACTGGAGTAAAGGTTGATGCCCAAAATCAGAAGCAGAGCCGCAGTGATAATGGCTTTCATATCCACTTCTGTGCGAATGCGTTCCAATGCGATGTTCTGACTGGAATACACTGCATTAATGTTAGCTGTAATGCCCGTGGAGCGAATCAACGCTTCCATATTTTCCGGTGTGTTGCTGTAAAAGACCAGCGTAGGACGATCCCACTCAAACTTGGGGCACATCGTTTTGTTAAAATCCTCAGAAGAAAGCGCAATCATAGGAGCGCGGTCATAAAGCAGTTGAACCAACGTGTTCGTTGTATCTTCTTTTTCAGAAAAGCGAAGAGATTCCCCGCTTTTGATAATACCGACTACCCGGAAGTTCCCTGCGAAGGGCTCCAGAACAAGGCTACCGTCGGAGTCATGGTAATTACTTAGCTGAAGCGAAAACTGATTATCCTTCTGTGCAATGTGAAACAGAGAATAGAGTCGGTCGTCTAGTAATACCTCTCCGGGGTTCAATTGAAAGCTTTCGTGTTCTTTTCCGTCCAGCCAGATTACATCCGCCTTTGTCCAGGCAGTACCGTAAATGCTCCACGCCTCTCTGGGGACAGAGATGGCATGCACGCCAATGTTGTCAAGCCTGCGGCCATCTCCTGCTACCAGGCTATTACCTGCTTCTCGAATAGAACCAAAGTGAGCCGATTCAAATTGCAAATGCGCTTGGGCGTAATTGGCCGATTCTTCAATAAGCGCTTGTGTAAATGCATTGCTTTTCAGCTTTTCATCAGCTACAGAAACAATGTTGCGGTCCTGGCTGAATAGTTCCTTATAGGTATTATAGAGCGAGGAATCTGTCCACAGCAGGTAACCAAGCAATAGAGAAAAACTCAGCACAATGGTAACGGAAAGCAATGCATAGCTGCGAATTTCCTTGAATGCCATAGTTCCTGCGTGGAATAGGATTCGAAATGGTTTCTTTTTCATTTTTCTTTTCTCCAAGCGTCAGGGAGTTGATCCAGCCACTGAAGCTGTAAAAACTCTTTCTGGAAGTAGTGATAGTATTCTCCTACATCAACATCCAAAAAGGCTAAACAAAAGGTATCCCATGCAGAATTATTACGATTCATTCGACACGGTACTGCTACGGTGTATTCTGCTCCAGTGTTCACCAGCGTATAATCCAGGTACAAAAAGCCTGTTAGACCTGCTTCGTATTCCTTCAGGAATTCGCTGTAGAAATAAACTGAAAGTGTGATTCCGGTGCCCTTATCCAGCATTAAGGGCTGCTTGCAATCCCAAAGATAATCCATAGAACTGCCATTGGATTGAGATAGAACTTGTGCTCCCAGTACTTCCAAATCGCCGCCACCTTGCCAGCGTAATCCGGTTAAGGCCAGATCTTCGCTGGCAGAAAAGCGCAATGCCTCATGAAGACCCATATATCCACTAGCATAGGGGCTATCGTAGAGGGAATACATAATTGGAGTGGCATCCGTAGTGATTCCTTTGTGCTTGTACTGCAATTGTTCTGGCTCCTGAGAATGAATACGCCACTGACCAAGCTCTACGCGAAATGTATCGCCACCTAAGTGAAGGTCAAGGTACTCAATAGCTTCATCTTGAAATTGGTCAAAAGTAATGTTAATACTGTAGAGGTGATAATCTGCCAAGACGGATGTCCCTTGCGCAATGTAAGCATCCTCATACTGCTGAATTCGTTTTGAATAAGGTGCTGAATATCCCTCAATCAAGGTGCTGTAATCGTTTGATGTTGACAGATTCTCTATAACAAGTTTGTTGTATGCCTCATCTGCAAGTCTCGCATCGCTGCACATTTGCCCAAGCTCATATAGGTCGATCTTTTGAATGCACATATAATGATAAAGCAATTGTGCTTGTAAATTGCTGATATCTATTGGATTAGTAGAGATGTGCTGAAATTGTTCGTCCAGATTCCAAACAGTGAATTTATATTTTGATTTTGCGGGGAGCGTTACGGCAATATCTTCTGCCGCATAGGCCTCTTTAGTAATCAGTGTAAACGCAGATCCAGTATAGGGCAGCCCAGGATAAAAATCACAGTCTTGATTGGATGCAGAAAAATAGAATGCCCTTTCCTGGTCTGCCGCCAACAGAGGTGTGCCGGCATAGGCTTCCACCTTGGGCCATGTGGTAGGGTCATATTTTGTCAGATCCTCGCCAACAGTTTCAGATGGTGCTGTCGTCCCCGTGGTTTCGGAATCACCCGGCTCGGTAGCGCAAGCCGAAAGTACCAGACAAAGCACAAGGAATAGTGCAAAAATCTTCTTTTTCATTTTCATCCCTCCTTGCATATCAGTTTACCAAAGCGAGTGACTATACGCAAGGGCGTTGGCATAACTGGCAGAATTTGTGGCACAGGTGGTTGTTGCAAGAATTGTCAAAGAAAGGTATAATAAAATAGAACTGTTATGGGAAAGGAGGCAACAGATATGAAAGTAGCTATCTGCGATGATAACGCACAGGATCTTGCGTGCTTGTCTGATGCTTTAAAAGTTTATGATTTCAGTATAGAGATTGCTTGTTTCTCCACCGCTTTGGATCTGTATAACAGCGCACAGTCGGAAATATACGATGCTGTACTGCTGGACATCGAAATGGAAGCACCCAACGGATACGAAATCGCTTTGCGGCTGGCAAGGCAGGACTCCCATCCCATCATTCTGTTTGTTTCCAATTCCGCTGAGTATGCCGTCCGTGGATATGGACTTGCCCTGCGTTATATACTGAAGCCTCTGAAACCCGATGCACTTGCAGAGGCTATGGATGCCGTCAAGCAAGAGATTCGGGGCAGTCGTTTATCTGTTACATTGGAAGGTGCTACCCACATACTGAATGTACCGTCTGTTCATTATGTCGAAGTGCTTGGTCACAATATCACCCTGCATACAACAGATGGTGACTATTCTTTTAGAGCTTCTTTAAAGGATCTGACTGCGCAACTGCCAAGCCGGTTTTTCTGCGCTCCCCACCAAAGTTATGTGGTCAATATGCTCCATGTTAAAACGGTTTCTGCCCAGGAAGTGCGAATGTTGGATGGAACATCTATCCCCATCAGCCGCCGCAGATATCGGGATTTTCTTCATAGCTTTCATCGCTTCTTGGGGGTGTAACAGATATGGAGATATTTGGAATAGTTGCCAGTGCTGTTATCACTTTGTTTTTGTGTATCTTCCTGCTTCGGAGCCAGTTCTCCATTGCGGAAGTAGCTAAGCGAAGCACCATTGTCTGCTTCTGCGGGTGTTTGGTCCTTTTGGTCGCGATTCGGTTGTTGACCAACTCCATATGGATTATTGCGCCGGTTACAATGGTAATAGCGGGATTCTTAAGTTGGTACATAGGACAGGCTAAGCCTATAAAAGCGCTTACTTTTGGTGCGCTTTTCGGTGTGTTGCAATTGATTTCCGGTAGTGTACCTCTTCTCCTGCAAAGGGTGTTTCCGGATTTGGGAATACCCCACATTCTTATACCGGAGATTGTTACGCTATACGCACTAACCACATTTGCCTGCATATTTAGCGAAAAATGGCATCTTGCGCAGAAGGGACTTCTCTCATTGATTCCCATATGGTTAGTGTTGCTTCTGCTGTGCGAAGAGATCCTGCGCAGACGGAATGATATGGGGATATCGATTTTGATCTTTTTCGCAGACCTATGGATACTTTATGCCGGAGTGCATTTAATGTTTGTCTGCAAAAAAATCGAAGCAAGGCTCCTCGTTGCATTGGAAGCTCAGCAAAAAGCGCACCACTATATTCTGCAGGAAGAATACTATCAAAAGCTGCAGAACAAACAGAACGAAACCCGTGCCCTCTGGCACGACCTAAACAAGTATCTAAGAGCTGCTAAGGCAGAGAATCCGGAAGCGTCCGCCCTTGATCAGCTCGAAAGTATGCTGCAATCCGCAACGCAGATTGTGGATGCGGGGAATAACGTGCTCAATGTCATTCTGAATGAGTATGACCAGGCTGCACGCGCTGCTGGTACTGACCTTCGGATAAAGGTGCAGGTTTCACCGGAGCTTTCTATTACACCTGCTGATCTTTACATTCTGATCGGAAACACTATGGATAATGCACTGGAAGCATGCAACCATCTCCCTCAAGAGCAGCGGATTATTGATTTGACTCTGCGCACCCATAACGGCGTGTTGTACTATAAGCTTATTAATCCTTGCGTTAACCAAGCAAAAAAAGCTGTTCTTGATCCATCCCGTGGCTATGGCCTGGCCAATGTTAGGCTTTGCGTTCAAAAGTATAACGGAGACGTTGAGACAACGAACGAGAATGGGTTCTTCGTATTCTCAGCACATCTGAATTTGGAGTGACCCAGAAAAACCTGAGGTATTGTCCGGTTGCCCTCACTTTTTTGAATATGATTTCTTTGCTGGTAGTACACATACTGATTTTATATTGACATTATCACGATACCGTGATATACTATTGGCGAAAGGAGTGGATGAAATGCCTGTATTATCAAGATTTTACGGAATCGTTATTCGTATGTACTTTTTGCAAAAGGAACACAATCCGCCCCATATTCATGCCATCTACGGTGATGATATGGCGGCAATCACGATTGCTGACGGAAAGGTGTTGGAGGGTGCACTGCCCTATAAGGCTCTTGAATTAGTAAGAGAATGGATTTCTCTGCACAAGGAGGAACTCCTTGCTATTTGGGAAACCCAGGACTTCAAGCACCTTCCTCCGTTGGAGTAAGGAGGTATTTATGTTTCATAAGATCAAGAATGTCTCTGCTCTTCCGGAATATCGACTGAGCGTACAGTTTGCCGAAGGCTGCACGAAGATCTACGATATGAAGCCCCTGTTTGAGCGTGTTCCGCTTTTTGCGGAGCTGAAAGATGATCCTTGCTTGTTCTCTGATGTCGCTGTCGATATAGGCGGTCACGGCATCGTGTGGAACGACGATCTGGATCTTTCCTGCGACGAACTTTGGGAGAACGGTGTTGAAGTGGAAACGCCCTTTGACGGACTTATGGCCTTCAGTGATGCCACCGCTCTTTGGGCTCTGAACGAAAGCACACTCAGAAAAGCTATCACCTATGGCAAGCTGGTGGATGGCGTAGATGTGTGCAAGTTTGGCAAGCAGTGGGTCGTATCAATGAAGGCCATGCGCAGAGAATACGGAGAACCGAGAGTTTAACTTTTAAGACGGTGGATTTTTCTGCCGTCTTAAATTTTTTTGTGGGTACCCCTTGACTTTTTTGGCAAAAACTCATATTACTTAAGTGTAGGGAGTAAATTCTCCTTCCTTCGGTTTTGGTCTTCGGCAGGCATAGAGCCTGTACGGAGTCAAAATAAATTTATAGTTACGAAGGAGGAATTCAAAATCAAAACTCTCGCACGGAAAGCACTCTGTCCAATGGCTTTAAGGACAGACAGTCGATATGGCGCAATAGTCTCGATACGGTTTCGGGTGCGTGCCAGGATCTCTGAACAGGCAGAACACAGGAAGTAGTTCTGCAACCTTGACGCACCAAGGGAAGCCCGCTGCACGGTGACAGCAACAGCATCTGCATAAGAAACGGCATATGAATTAAGGAACCCAACTATAATAAGAAGCACGGGGAAATTGCCGGGAAACAGATTTTGCAGACGAAAATTGCACCAAGTCCCATATGGTCACAAAGCAGCAATGTGCGGAACCACCGGTACGGGTGTGTACGAAAATCGGACAGCATTATGCTTGCAGGCTTCGGCAGCCTGCTGACCCAAATCTTGTTTTCGTGCAGAAGTACCGAAGTTTACGGAGTTTTAATCGTTATGAAAATTCCCACCAAACGGAGCCGTAGTTGGGGGCTTCGTAGCGGCCTATGGCCGTGAATTGGTGAAGTGCGCGAGGTATGGATGTACCTCCACTCCCTTTTGGGGAGCATGCACTGAGGAGCGCCGTAAGGCGACTCCATAGTACTCACCCTTATGGGAAACTAAATATGACTTTCGTTTTGATATGATCTATGTTGTACCTTTCGAAATGATAAATGACGAGTTCCGCGTGGTAGTTGCCTGACCTACAATCGCTGCAGGATAAGCGGAACGGCTCATTTCAAAATGACAGATGACCTTTCATTTTGGTATGAAATAGGACTTTCTTTTCGATATCAAATGACTGTCTCTTCGAAATGATGATGACTATCCTTTCGATAGGGCAACAGTTTCTTTAGGACCGCAGGTCATAAAGAAACTGTTGCCGGGCGAAGCCAAGAAAGTGGCTTACGTCAGGGCTTTTTGAGACCTTTTAAAAGTCCCCATGTGCAAAACAAGAATAAACACACCATAGATGCCAATGGGGATACTATGCCCTGACGTAAGCTCTCTTTGAAATGACATATGATAATCTATAATTTCGAGATGATAAAAGATGACTTTCTCTTCGAAATGAGGCCTATAGATCAATCATAGAGTAATATAAAAGATCCCTTAAAAGTTCGAAAGTAACCTGTCCCTTCGAAATGATAAATGACTATCTTTTCGAAAGAAGCGACAGCGACCTCAATCGCTTCGAAATGATATATGTACTGTCATTTCGAAATGACCGCGAAAAATTTTGGTCACCAGAATTATTTTCGTCAATAAAATAGATTTTGGTCACCGGACCGCAGAGATGGAAACTTATATTTCCGTCCCTGCGGTCTTTTTATTTTCGTCAGCAACCGCGAAAAAGCATGTTTTCTTGAAACGCTAGTGGAATTTCCCTAAATTATATATGTAACCAAGCCGTAATTCTCGTTCCCAAACTGCAAAAAACAAGAAATTTTCAAAAGAGTCCCGATTTTGATCATGTTTTCTTGAAACTCGATTTTGACCTCACCAATGTTATACATAGAACAATCGAGGATATCCGGAGTCTTCGTGCGTTCAATTCCACAGAAAGGAGGAGTTGCCTATGGGCAAGAAGTTCACAGGTGAGGATAAGCTGTTGCAGGAGCTGAATCGGCTGGTTAGAGAAATCAACGAAAAGGGAATCAAAACAAGAGCTGCGTACAAGAGTCATATGCGAAATTTTCTGCGGTTCTACTGGCGGGAATATCACGGTCAGAAAATCAGCAATATTGAAGGTAAGCACATTCGGGCATATGTGGCGCATATGAAAGAGCAAGGGTTGTCTCCCGCTACGATCAAGTCAAGGCTGTCGGGCATACGGTTCTATCACGAAAAAGCCGGCGGTAAGAAGAAATTGCCGGACAACAAGGAATTGGATCTGGAAAAGCGAAAGGTCGGCAAATATGACAGAGCGTGGACTCTGGACGAAGTTAAAGGTGGTATTCGGGTGGCAACCGATATGGGTCGTATGGATGCCTGTCATGCTATTTATCTTAGCTTTGCTTTTGCGTTGAGAATCGAAGAGGTCTGCAGAGTCAGAAGAGAAGATATTGAAAAGGCGATCACGTATGACGGATTGACGATCAAAGGCAAGGGCGGTCAGGTCAGAACGTACCCCGTGGAGTTTGAGGTCCAGAAAAAGGTGTTGCATTATTTCTACGACTACGCAAAAAAGAACAACCTGCTGCCACACGACTACATCATCAGCCCCAGAGGTAAAGGCGGTGTGGAAAGACAGATCAATTCCCTTGAAAACTGGATGTACACCAATCG
>JAZUNW010000037.1:0-20731 GCA_045604325.1 Faecousia sp.
CGTTGGTACCAATTTCGCGGCTTAACCATGCCATTGACTTATTTCTCTCGTTCAAAATGCGGTTAATATTGCACTCCAAAATCTCCATTGTTTGTTCGAAACCATTCTTGTTTTCCATATAAAAACCTCTCATACATTAAAATTTCAGCTAAAATCCGGACGTAAGCCTTTTTTCGACTGATTTGTTAATAATATGTGAGAGGTTATATTTGAGTTTCAAGAAAACTTCACGGGAATTACGTTTTCGTACAAAAAAGGTGTCACACATGTTGTAACACCTTTTCGTCAATTGATATTAAGTTCTCGGTTAGTTTCTATAGAATCACATTTTTTCGATTAGCAAGAATACAGCGGTTTGCTGCTCCTCGCTAAGTCTAGTCCAACATTCCAGAAGTTTCTTCTGGGAAGCGGTAAGAGAAACAACGGAATCCCCCTCTGCGAAGAGCTGAGACAAAGTAATCCCAAAAGCGTTGCAGATCTTTTCCAATGAGGGAATAGTTGGAATTAATTTTTTACGATACCAAGAGGAGATGGTAGACTGAGGCAGACCGGAACGTTCCGCCAATTGATACTCAGTCCACCCCCTGTCTTCGCGATATTTCGCGATCGTTGCAAGAATGTCTTTCATAACATACACCTCTTTGCTTGTGTCTTTCGTTAATTATACTTTGACAAATCGTTGCATTTTAATAACTTAAATCGTATAATTACTACGACTTGCACAACTATGGCGAGGAGGGACATATAAAGACGATCCGTATGCTTATATGAAACAAAGATACGAATTATTACGTTTTTTCCGTTACTGCTTGATTTTGGGTACAATATAACTATCAAAATCAAGGAGGGCGCAATATGAAACTATTAAATGAAGAAATTCAGGAATTTGCAAATTATCTTTGCCGGGAGGAGAAGAGTGCGGCAACACAGGAAAAGTATCTAAGGGATGTGCGGGCGTTCCGCTTTTATGCACTCGATAACGAGATTACAAAGGAATTAGTGGTTGCGTGGAAAAAACAGCTGGTGGATAGTGGATATGCAGTTCGCTCAATCAACTCTATGCTTGCCAGTGTGAACAGTTTGTTGGATTTCCTGGGACTAGCCCACTGTAAGGTGAAAAACATTCGCACGCAGCGGCAGACCTACTGCACTGAGGATAAAGAACTGACCAAGGCGGAATATCTGCGATTATTGGCTGCATCCAAGAAAAATGAGCAGCTGAATTTACTAATTCAAACAATTTGTGGAACAGGTATCCGTGTTTCTGAGTTGCAGTATTTTACTGTAGAAGCGATTCGTTACGGAGAGGTATCTGTAGATTGCAAAGGAAAAACCCGGACGATCCTCGTTCCGGGTAAACTAAAAAATATTCTGTTGAACTATGCTAAACGGCATAACATTACCACAGGTGCAATCTTCGTTACCCGTAATGGCAATCCTCTGAACCGCAGTAACATCTGGTCCGCCATGAAGAAACTGTGCGAGACCGCTGGGATTAAGCCAAGCAAAGTGTTCCCTCATAATCTGCGCAAACTATTTGCTCGTACTTTCTACGGCATTGAAAAGGATATTGCCAAGCTTGCCGATATTCTGGGTCACAGCAGTATCAACACTACCCGCATCTATATTATGACCACTGGTGTCGAGCATCGCCGTAAAATTGAACGATTAGGGCTTATAGTTTAGAAAAGAAAAAACCACATAATCTGCATTATGTGGTATACCTTATCGAAGAGAACATTATTTACATAGTTATCCATCCCAAATTATACAGGCGTTACAAAGAAAAATCAAGTAGAAAACGGAAAGAAAACTTATTCTGTAGAAAAATAGGCAACACAAACACACCCTCTCCATTTCTTTCAAGAAAATTTGGGGGAGGGTGTACTTTTCTGCGCCCAAATTGCGACAGATATCAGTATTCCTTAAATGTTAATAGCTAGTCACCACTACATAATGCAGATTATGTTTCATTTTATTGTTGAGGACTATTATGGAGGTAGAAAAAATGACATCAAAGGAAGCAACAAGTGGAAAGACAGCCTTTCTTAAGGTTGCCTGTGTGGTCTTGGCACTCATTTTGATGGCAGGCATTGCAACGATTGTTGCACTGACTGTCCACGATGCCAAAACCAACAACCAAATGCAGACAGTAGAAAATGGCTTGTCTGCATATGAATTGGCTGTCAAGTACGGCTATGAGGGAACAGTTGAAGAGTGGCTGACATCTCTAAATGGCAAATCTGCTTACGAGATTGCTAAAGAGAACGGTTACAATGGTACTCAGGAGGAATGGACTGCTGCAATCAATGCTGCTGCAACTCAACCTGCTGTTGGTATTACCACAGCAAAATTCTCGTCCAAAGGCGAACTGATTATCGTTTTGTCCGACGGAACCGAATTGAATGTTGGAAAGGCAGTTGGTGCTGACGGCAAAAACGGAACCGATGGGAAAGACGGTACAAATGGTAAGGATGGCGCTGACGGCAAGGATGGAATTAGCATCTCTGGTGCATCTGTTAACGCAAATGGCCAGCTTGTAATTACCTACTCCGACGGAAAATCTGTCAACCTGGATAAGGTTGTGGGTATGAATGGTGCAGACGGCATCGGCATCTCCAAGTCTGAAATCAATACTGCCGGTGAGTTGGTCATTACCTATACCAACGGTCAACAGGCCAATTTGGGCTGTGTGATCGGCGCAGACGGTAAAGATGGTGCCGCTGGTGCAACTGGTATGCCCGGTCAAAATGGTGCTGATGGTAAAGATGGTATCAGTATTACAAATTCTATGATCAACACATTCGGTGAGTTGGTTATTACATATTCTGACGGCACAACTGCTAATTTAGGCAAGGTCGTGGGCGCAGATGGTAAGGATGGCACAAATGGTGTCAACGGTGCTGCTGGTAAGGACGGAGTCAACGGCACTGACGGTATCAGCGTGACCGACGCACAGATCAACTCCGAGGGTGAACTGGTTCTGGTCTTCTCCAACGGCCAGCGTGCCAGTGTGGGCACAGTGGTCGGCGCTGCCGGTAAGAACGGTGAGGACGGTGCACCCGGCAAGGACGGTGATGACGGCATCAGCGTCACCAAGTCCGAGATCAACAGCAAGGGTGAATTGGTGATCACTTACTCCGACAACCGCGTCGAGAACCTGGGCAAGGTCATAGGTGCTGACGGTGCCAAGGGCGACAAGGGTGACACCGGTGCAACTGGCGCAACCGGCGCTCAGGGCGAGCAAGGTATTCAAGGCGAAAAGGGCGATAAAGGTGACAAGGGCGATACCGGCGCTACCGGTGCAGCCGGCGTCGGCATTCAGAACATCGCCATCAGCGCAGAGGGCAATCTGCAGATCGTGCTGACCAACGGCACTTCTATGGATTTGGGCAACATCAAGGGTGCTGACGGTGCACCCGGTGAAGCCGGTGAGGACGGTGCGCCCGGTGAGGACGGCCGCGGTATTGCGAACACCTCGATCAACAATAATGGTGAGCTGATCATTACCTATACTGACAACACTTCCGATAATCTGGGCAAGATCACCGGTGAAGCCGTCGGCATTCCCGGCACACCCGGCCAAGATGGCGCACCCGGTCAGGATGGCCGAGGTGTTGCCAATACCGAGATCGACGAAAACGGCAATCTGATTATTACATATACTGACAATACCTCCGATAACCTGGGCAAGGTCATTGGCGCAACCGGTGCTAAGGGAGACAAAGGTGAGCAAGGTGAGCAGGGCATCCAAGGCGAGAAGGGTGACAAGGGCGACCAAGGTGAGCAAGGCATCCAGGGTGAAAAGGGTGACACCGGTGCTGATGGTGTCGGCATCACTATGGCACAAATCGACGAAGAAGACCGGTTGGTGCTGTACTTCTCCAATAATACAAGTATTAACCTGGGGAAGATCGTAGGCGAAAAGGGCGACAAGGGTGAAATCGGTGCTACTGGTGCTCAAGGTGCTCAGGGCGAACAAGGCATCCAGGGTGAAAAGGGTGCAGACGGCGTAGGCATTGAAAATGTCACTATCTCCGCCTCCGGTGAGCTGTCTGTGAAACTGACAAGCGGCACTGTTCTGAATTTGGGCAATGTCAAGGGCGCAGACGGTTTGGGTGTCCAAAAGACGGAAATCAACGACGAAGGACATCTGATCATTACTTATACAGACAATGCTGTGGTTGATTTGGGCAAGGTCGTTGGCCGTGACGGTGCCAAGGGCGACAAGGGTGATACCGGTGCTACCGGCGCACAAGGTGAAAAGGGCGATGCCGGCGTGGGCATTGCGACTGTTAATGTCAGCGCAGACGGTCAGTTGACTATGACCTTGACCGACAATACTTTCCTGAACCTGGGCAACATTCGTGGTCCTCAGGGCGAAAAGGGCGAAAAGGGTGACACAGGTGCTACCGGTGCAACCGGCCCTCAGGGTCCTCAAGGCGCAACCGGCGCACAAGGTCCCCAAGGTGCGACCGGTGCAACAGGTGCGCAGGGTGTTGGCGTTGCCAATGCGTATGTGAACAGTGAACTGCATTTGATTATCGTTCTGACGGACGGCACTGAAATCGATGCTGGTTATGTTGGCGTTACCACTGGTGGCAACGATCCCGTTGTTCCTACTACCTATACTGTAACATTTAAAGATTGGAACGGTACTGTTTTAAAAACCGAAACTGTAGAATCTGGCAAATCCGCCACTGCGCCTGCAGATCCCACGAGAAACGGTTATGTATTTACAGGTTGGAATTGTGACTACACCAATGTTGTTACCAATATGGAAGTTATCGCTACATACTCCCAAAACACTGTGCCTGCATTAAGTGTTAACAACACTACTACCGCAGCAGGAACGGAAAAGGTCAAGGTACTTGTGTCTTTAGAAAACAACCCGGGTTTCCTGACTATGGCATTAAAGATAACCTTTGATTCCGATGTTCTTACACTTACAAAGGTAAGTAACGGCGTTGATTTTATTGACTATAACTTTACTGCTCCTAAGAATAAAATTAGTGGCTGTACTGCTGCTTGGTTTGCATCCGATCTTCCGGAAGAGATTCTTGATGGAGATATTATGACATTGCAGTTCACGGTGGCTGCTGATGCAGCTCCCGGCAGATATCCCATCACCATTTCCTGCCCGGATGACGGCAGTACGGTTGATGGCAATAAAAATGCGTTTAATATGTCCGATGCAATCGGTTATATTATCGTAGAATAAGGGCTTTTCAGCTATGAAAATATACAGATTATTAATTGGTCTTTTAGTTTTTGCTGTCTTGTTGACAGGGTGCGGAAAGAAAAATGACAATACAACCGATACGGTTATTCCTAATTCTGAAGTGGAGCAACCAATAAACAATGATCGCTATCCTTCATTCGCCGTAGAAACTGTATCTGCGTCTAAAGGAAACCAAGATATTGTTGTTCATGTTTCATTGAAGGATAACCCCGGCTTTTTAACAATGGCAATGGACATTACATATGATTACGAAAATATGGCTTTGACAAAAGTAGTTAGCGGTTCGGACTACGGTGATTATTATTTTGTCGGGCCAAAGAAATTACAAAGTGGTTGTACTGCGAGTTGGTTTCTTTCCGAATTACCTGAAAAAGTAGTAGACGGAAACATTCTTGAACTACATTTTGCAATTAATGATAACGCAGAAAGCGGTTCATATGCAATTTCAATCACGCGACCTCAAAACGGCGGTATTGTTGACCAGTTCAAAAATGAAATTATCTTCAATAATGCCGTGGGATATATTAACATTAATTAAGGAGGATGGAATATGAAACGAGTTATATCATTTCTTATCGCAGTTGTTATGATATTGTCAATAATTCCGTTCAGTGCCGTAGTAAGTGCAGCAACAGAGGATTTAACAGCAACTCTCAGTGTGGAAAATATTAGTGCTGCGGTAGATTCCTATGTTGATGTAGCCATCAACATTACCGAAAATCCCGGTATTGTCAGTATGGGTTTGACCCTTACTTTTGATGAGGATTTGACATTGGTTGACGCAACCAATGGTGAAGCCTTCGCAGAACTGAATATGACACCCCCTGCACAGCTGAAAAAGCAAGGAAGTGTAACGGGTTCCTGCCGATTTGCGTGGTTGGGTAGTGATGATTGCACCGAAACCGGTACTATACTGGTTCTTACATTTAAAGTGTCTGCAGATGCTGAAATGTACAAGAACTGTCAAATCACTGTTTCTTGTGATGAAGGGGATATCTTGGATAACTCCAGAAATCCAATTGAGTTAATCTCCAATCCTGGAAAGGTTACTATTATTGATTACATACCCGGTGACGTGGACGACAGCGGTGCTATCAATATGCTGGACGTGCTGACCCTGTGCCAGTATTATGTAGACGGCTGTAAGTACGATCCTGATGGATATGCGATTGACCTTAATTCTGAATCCGGTGACGTAGATGCGAACGGAAAAATTAACATGCTGGACATTCTGACAATTTGTCAATACTATGTGGATGGCTGTAAATTTGATCCTAACGGCTATGGAGTTAAGCTGTTGCCGGGTAAACGTACCTGTCAGCACAATATGCAATATTTCGCTGCAAAAGCGGTTACTTGTGAAGAGGATGGTAATAACGAATATTGGTATTGCGACCTATGTAAAGACTATTTTGGAGATGCAGAAGGTAAAGATATTATCTCTTATGACTACACTGTCTTAAAGACTACCGGACATAATAACATAAGTTATGATGCGGTTCCTGCTACCCCCACAACCGAAGGATATACTGCCGGCGTATGGTGTGATAAATGTGAAACTTGGCTCTATGGTCACGAAGTAATTCCTCCAATTGCTCCTGATGAAAGCAATATTTCCTACCGCCATTACGTTCGCAAAGAAAATTCTAACGGTACGGTTGAAATCGTGTATGACGAGTATCTGGATGCCCACGGAATTAACAACCCCAATCCTGTTACTTATGTGGAAGGAACAGGTGTTGCAGAGTTGATTGAAGGCGTGCCCATCAATGATAAGAAGGTGTCTGCTAACGGTTATTCCTTCTTGGGGTGGTACGAAAAGCCCGAAGCAACCGCCAATCGTGTATATTCGATTTCCACAGAGGAAACAGGCGATAAAGTGCTTTATGGTGTATGGAGCAAGGATGTATACACTATTACATACCTTCCCGATTCCGCTTCGTCTATTTTGCCGAGAGTGGAGGATGATACTTATTCTATTGATAAGGAAACATCCCTCTCTGAGCCACCACAGTGGCCTAATTTGGTATGGATTGGTTGGTCGGATGAAAACGGCAAAATCGTTAAATCCATTCCTAAGGGAACTACGGGCAATATTACTCTCACTGCTAACTGGATGAGCAGACGTAGCCAGACGGTTCCTAACACAAAATATGCATCTTCCAAACCGGCTGTTGCAATCGATGAAGAAAACGGAATTTATGCTTTCACTTATGAAATCGGCGACATTCAAAATGTGCCTATTCAACAGATTGAAAGTGGTGTAGACGGCAAAGGCTTTAATTTGCTGAAAGGTCAGACGCATGAAATAAACCAGACCTTTACCCAAAAGGTTGAGCAAGGTGAGGCAACCAGTGTTGCCGATACCATTGCAAACGCAACCACCAAGTCTGATTCTTGGACTTTATCTGAGGAGTGGAACAAGAGCAGTACTTTCAGCGAAGAACACTCAAATGAGGTGAGCCAGGAGCAATCACAAAAAGCATCTATGTCTTTCACGGAAACCGGAAAATATAGTTTGAGTTCCGGCATTGGCGGTAGTGAAGAGCATATTGACGAAAGCGGCACATCCACAAAGACTACATCGAAACACGAATTTGGCGTTAGTGTTAATGCGGGCGTTAAAGCGGGCATTAAAGCCGGTGTAACTGCGGCAACGCCGTTTAAAAACGCCTCCGTTGAAGCAAGTGTTGGATTGGACTATAAATACAGCAAGGAAACCGAAGAGGAAACACATGAGACACATACGGATAAGACCTCGTCTTACTGGAATGTGGACGAAGGCTTTGAAACCAGCCAATCTCTTAGTCAATCAGCAGAATTCGCTAGTTCTCTGAGCCAAAGCATCAAAGATACTTATGGTTACAGCGAAACCCTGGACTTTGGAGGCTCCAGTAGCAATACGGTTTCCAGTTCTAACACCAGCTCTCAATCCAGAGAGTATGCATCCTCTGTAACTTATTCTACCGAGGAAGGCAAATCCTACACTGTAGTGGAAACACTGACTGCCGATGCAGAAACCGGCTATTATAGAAAAGTTCTGGCTGCAAACTTCAAAGTTTTTGCTGTTGTTATTTATGATATGAAATCAAATACTTTCAGCACTATGACGTACAGTCTGAAAATTAAAGACTCTGAGCATTTGTTCACTGACTACTCTACCGTTTCCTCATTTAATGATTATGAGAATGGTGTTCTGCCTTTTGAAGTTCCTTACTTTGTCAGTGATTATGTCTATGGCTTAGTTGGTGCTTCTGAGGGCGTGAAGGTGGATGACGAGACCGGTATCGTAGAAAGCTACGGTTTCAAAGACCCCACTACCGGTATTTGTTACAAGAAGTACGATGAGTACACTGATACCTATTCCGAGCCTTGTGATACCGACGTTATTATTCCTCGCTATGTAGTAGTAACTGTCAGCAACAATCAGAAAAAGATTGTTCCTGTTACCGGCATTTCCGCATCCGCCTTTAGCGGAAGTACTGTGACCTCTGTTTATTTGAGCGATAAGATCACAGAGATCCCTGCAGGCGCATTTGAAAATTGTACGTCTCTTAAATATGTCCGTGGCGGAACCATTGACACCATCGGTGCTAACGCCTTTAAGAACTGTACATCCCTGTTTGAATTTGTGCTGCCTGATATTGTGACCAGTCTTGGTGAGAATGCATTTATGAATGTTGATGCCCTGACGGTTAATGCCGCTAACCCAGCTGTTCTGGATGCTGCATTAAACTCTGGCGTTAAGGCACTCTCTGTTGATCTGACGACGATGACTGGTACCATTGATGGCAAGAAGATTGTTACACCTGAAACAATGGAATATTTCAGCATTAGCGGCGGCGGAAAGGTTTATAACAAAGTATCCTTGGATTCTGGTGCAAATACAGTGATACTCAACAATATGACTATCAACAACTATGTAGATGTGCCTCTGAAGCTTACCGGTACCAATGTAGAGTTGAGCTTCGTTACCATCAATGCCGGTGGCCTGATTATGCGTCTGGATGCGGAAAATACTCATATTACTCTGGATGGTAATAACTATCTGGTATCTTTAGGTGAAAATGCAGCATTAAGTAAAAACATTCGATTCTTAGAGAAGGAAGGTTCCTCTGCTACTAGTAAACTCCGTGTAACTGGCAACGTTCTGGTATATGGTACTGCTAACGGCATCCAACGTGTATCTTTTGACAGTGCTGCTTATAACTTCGTGTATTTGACTGAAGAAGAATACACAAACATGCTCAATTCTCATTATGTGCATTTTGATGCCAATGGTGGAACGGTAGATGTTGAAAGTAAGCTAATCATGTGGGGTAGTCAAGTTGGTGAATTACCAATACCAACTCGCAACTACTATACCTTTGTAGGCTGGTTTACTGAGGCTGAGGGTGGTGAGCAAATCACGGAAGAAATGGTCATGAATGAAGTGAACGACATCACCGTGTATGCGCATTGGACACTCAATGAAATATCAGATTGGGTGCAGGCATCTGATATGCCTGCTGATGCACAGGTTATAGACACCAAGTGGTCTTACACATTGCGTGAATACACAACGAATTCTGCTTCTTCGCTCTCTGGTTGGACAAAGTACGATACCAAACGAACAAGTTGGGGTGCCTGGAGCGGTTGGAGTACTACGAATCCTTCCAATGGTGAGCGAAATGTGGAGTCGCGTACGGAGTACCACTACTATCGCTGGATTGGTGGAAATGGTGTGTATACCTATCGACCTGACAGTTCCTATAGGTTAGAGGAACAGTGGTTTACCTATGTTTTGCCTGCAACAAGTCAATTTTCAAGCATTGGTTATGTAGATTCGGATTACTGGACTAATTGGTGGGTAAGAGCAGACTATTCAGGTAATGGTTCAGTCAGTAAGACATGGACCCGAACCACTTATCGCTACCAAGAGCCTATATATACCTATTATTACTATCGCGATCTTTCTCAGGAAGCAACTTCTGATCCTGCAGATCAAAGCAATGTTTCTAATGTAGTAAAATGGGTACAGTACCGGGCAAAGTAATTTGCAGGAAAAAGCAATAGTATTCTTAGAAACCTATGCGGCTCGCCGCATAGGTTTCTGTGTATAAAAATCAAGCAGGATATAACTTGAATCAAAAAATCCTGTTTTGTATAAGCATTACAATTTCGTCTGATATGGCAGCGAAACCGGCGAAGTGATGGACGGTGAAATGTTGATCCTTACCTTCGAAATTGCAGAAGGTACAGAACCTGTACATATCCGGTTTCCATCTCATGGAAAGACAATGCAATCTATGACAGCAACTCTGATATGGTGGATCCTGCGGTAACACAAGGCGCGATAGTGATAAACTAGTCGGGATTTGAATTATTAAAAATGTTGGGGTCAGGCGCGTGTCGCCTGACCCCAACATTTATCATAGATTGGTTCCGCTTGATTAGAGTTTTATATATCTCTGATTTCTGCTGTTCGGTTTGTCCGGAATGGTCATACGAATCAGATTTAGCTCGATGGCAGGGTGCAGATAATTTCTGCGGAAACCCTCCTTGGATTTAAGTCCCAGCTTTTCCATCAATGCTGTGCTCGTGTAGGGCGTGTCATACTCCATAGCCTCCAGCATCCGCTTAACATATTCAGAAAGCTGTTCACTGTCTTCGGAGATTTGAACAGAAATATCGTCCAGGATCTTATCGATCTGGGAGAGCATAAACGCAATGAAAGCAGTAGATTCGCCATCGATATGGCACTTTGCGATTGCGTTATAGTAGTCCTCCTGGAACTTCTCGATCTGGCTTTCAATGGGGATATACTCAAAGACCGGCTTCCACTTTGAAAGAATTGCAGTGTGCCACAGTCGAGCCATTCTGCCGTTGCCGTCGGAGAAGGGGTGGATGAATACAAACTCATAATGGAACACACTGCTGAGGATCAGCGGATGAACAGTTTCCTTCGCTGTTTTCATCCAACCAAACAGGTCATCCATTAGCTGGGGGACGAACTTTGCAGGCGGTGCCATAAAAATGCACTGATCGCCGTTAAAGACACCTTCTTCACCACGACGGAAATCACCGGACTCATCTACAATGTATTTGGTCATGATGCCGTGGAAAGTTTTTAGATCCTGGATGTTGAACGGATCGATCTGGGCCAGCTTCTCATAGGCGGCATAGGCGTTTTTGACTTCCTGGATCTCTTTTTGCTCACCAAGAACAGTCTTGCCGTTGATGACATCCCGTACCTGTCCCAAAGAAAGGGAGTTCGCTTCGATCCGCAGAGAGGAATGAATGGATTTGATCCGGTTGTTCTTCCGCAGATGGGGCTTCACCTCCATATTGCTGGTTGCGCTAATGCGTCCTACTTTTTCAGAAATGGAAGATACATAGGTCAAAATCTCGTTTGTGATCGTAAAGGGCGGCTTATAATCCTTCAAAAAAACACCTCCAATAACTTGCGTACTATCTTGCGTACTATCTGCCTCTATTATACACCAATTGGGGCAGAAATCAATCATTAATATAACTTTATTGATTTGTAATGACCAAAATAAATTTTAGAAATGTACCTGCTATGCGGATGTATTGAATTTTCCCTTATTTTTTCCCTTATCGGGGTGGTAATAGGTGGATTTAGGTGATTAAGAGTGGTAAATTAAGTTCGGAAATCTACAGAATATGGCGGTAAAAGGCTAACTTTGGTTAAAGAAAGTTGATACTTCCCGGAATTCGAATCCCTCATCCTCTGCCAATAAAAATGACCACCCACCGGGTGGTCATTTTTATTGGCAGAGGATGAGATAGGATTCGAAAGGGCGGCACCAGTGCGCACACTGGTGTAAAAACATGTTGGGGAGAGCATGTTTTTAGCCCGTGGGAGAATCCATGACCTTACGAATGCATCCGGATGGATGTAGGCGTGAGGTCATTATGTTTTTATTTTACCCCGGATAGAGGGATTCGAACCAATCTGAATGCGGCGCGGATGAGCGCCGCCGGCGACCAAACAGTTGAAACAGGCACTGATGAGTTCGAATATAGACTGTGGATTTTTCGTGTTTCCCTTATTTTTTCCCTTATGCGTTCAAAGATGGGACGTACATTATGGACGAGTATATGTATTATTCATACCTACTGATATAGCACACCATCCTACCCGGGTGGTGCGTTTTGTATATTTTGCATGTCCGCCGGAGGGAAAACCGGCGCATCTTTATATATCGGTACAAAAATACTGATTACCGTTGACAATATGATATTTCGGTGCTATTATATCGATACAGGCAAACCGATAAGGTTTTATCGAAAATATCAATTGAAATGTCAGGTGATCTTTATGAATGCGAATTACACCCTCACCACAAACCCGGAAGAATTGAAAGCCACTATGGCGCGCTGCCGCAAGGCCCAGGCAGAGTTTGCAACCTTTACTCAGGAGCAGGTCGATAAGATTTTCTTGGCAGCTGCATCCGCTGCCAATAAAGCCCGTATCCCGCTGGCTCGCCTTGCGGTAAACGAGACCGGTATGGGCATCGTAGAGGATAAGGTCATTAAGAATCACTTTGCGTCAGAATACATCTACAATGCCTACAAGCACGAAAAGACCTGCGGCGTGTTGGAAGAAGACCCCTCTTTCGGCATTCAGAAGATTGCAGAGCCCATCGGTATCGTGGCGGCGGTGATCCCCACCACCAACCCCACTTCTACGGCGATCTTTAAGACCCTCATCTGCCTTAAAACACGCAACGGCATTATCATCAGCCCCCATCCCAGAGCTAAGGAAAGCACCATCGCTGCCGCGAAGGTGGTTTTGGAGGCTGCCGTGGAAGCCGGCGCTCCTGATGGCATCATCGGATGGATCGACCAGCCCTCTTTGGAGCTGACAGCACAGGTGATGCACGATGCGGATCTGACCCTGGCCACCGGTGGCCCCGGCATGGTCCACTCCGCTTATTCTTCTGGCAAGCCTGCTCTGGGTGTCGGTGCAGGCAATGTACCTGCCATCATTGACGATACTGCCGACATCCTCATGGCGGTGTCTTCTATCATCCACTCCAAGACCTTTGACAATGGCATGATCTGCGCCTCTGAGCAGTCTGTGGTGGTGCTGGATAAGGTTTACGATGCGGTGCGTGCTGAATTTGCGATGCGTGGCTGCTATTTCCTCAATGAGGAAGAAAGGGAAAAACTGCGCGCTGTGCTGCTGGTGGGCGGCACGCTGAATGCCAAGATCGTAGGCCAAAGCGCTGCCAGGATCGCAGAGCTTGCGGGCATTTCCGTTCCCGAGAACACCAAGATCCTCATTGGCGAAGTGGAGTCCGTGGAACTTAGCGAGCCCTTTGCCCACGAAAAGCTGTCCCCCGTGCTGGCCATGTATCGGGCTAAGACCTTCGCGGAAGCCATTGACAAGGCCCAGCGGCTTTTGGAGGACGGTGGCTATGGCCATACCGCAGCCGTTTACCTCAGCACCCGCACAGCTACCGAAAAGCTGGATGCTTTTGCGGGGCGGATGAAAGCCTGCCGTATCTTAGTCAACACACCCTCTGCCCAGGGCGGCATCGGCGACCTGTATAACTTCCGGCTGACTCCGTCTTTGACCCTTGGCTGCGGCAGCTGGGGCGGCAACTCTGTTTCTGAAAATGTGGGCGTTCGTCACCTGCTGAATATCAAAACTGTGGCAAGACGGAGGGAGAATATGCTTTGGTTCCGTGCACCTGAAAAGGTTTATTTCAAAAAAGGCTGCCTGCCGGTGGCAATGGAAGAATTGGCAGGGAAGAAGAAAGCCTTTATCGTTACCGATACCTTCCTGTATCAGAATGGTTACACCAAGCCAATCGAAGAAAAACTGGATACCATGGGCATCACCCACACCGCGTTCTATAATGTAGCCCCCGATCCCACTCTGGCCTGCGCCAGAGAGGGTGCTGAGGCTATGCGCTCCTTCCAGCCGGACCTTATCATTGCGGTGGGCGGCGGCAGTGCTATGGACGCCGGCAAGATCATGTGGGTGCTTTACGAGCATCCTGATGCGGATTTCCAGGATATGGCCATGCGGTTTGTTGACATCCGCAAGCGCGTCTACGGTTTCCCCAAAATGGGCGAAAAGGCCTACTTTGTGGCGATCCCCACCTCTGCCGGCACAGGCAGTGAAGTGACTCCTTTTGCGGTCATCACCGACGAAAAAACCGGCGTAAAGTATCCCCTTGCGGACTATGAGCTCATGCCCAAGATGGCCATTGTGGATGCGGATATGATGATGGATGCCCCCAAGGGCTTGACTGCGGCATCCGGTATCGACGCGGTGACCCATGCGCTGGAGGCCTACGCATCTATGCTGGCAACAGATTACACCGACGGCCTTGCTCTGCGGAGCTTAAAGCTGATCTTCAAGAATCTGCCGGAGGCTTACAACAACGGTGTATCCGCCCCCAGAGCAAGAGAGAATATGGCCAACGCCGCGACTATGGCGGGCATGGCTTTTGCCAACGCGTTTCTTGGCGTGTGCCATTCCATGGCCCACAAGCTGGGTGCATTCCATCATCTGCCCCACGGTGTGGCCAATGCGCTGATGATTAACGAGGTTCTGCGATTCAACGCAGCGGAAGTGCCGGTGAAGATGGGTACGTTCTCCCAGTATGACCACCCCCACACTTTGGAGCGGTACGCAGAGGTGGCAGACTACTTGGGTCTGGGCGGCAACACCGATGAGGAAAAGCTGGAAAATCTCATTTCTGCTATTGACGAGCTGAAGGCCAAGGTCGGTATTAAGAAGACGATTCGGGATTACGGAATCGATGAAGCCGAATTCCTTGCCCATTTGGATGACATGGTGGAGCAGGCTTTTGACGACCAGTGCACCGGCGCGAATCCCCGCTACCCCCTGATGAGCGAGATCAAGCAGATGTTCTTGAATGCCTACTACGGCAAGTAAGCAAAAGGGCGCCGAAAGGCGCCCTTTTGTTATGGAAAATGATCGTTTATCAGAGCGCCTTTGTAGGGGAGGGTCGTGACCCTCCCTAATTGTCATCCCGAGCGGAGTGACAAGCATGGTGGTGCTTACTAAGTTAAACGATCATTTGAAGAACTGCCACATTGTGGGGTATTGACGGTGGGGGCGATTCTGCTATAATAGAAAGAAGAATTACGAAGGAGGAACTTACCGTGCGTGGAATTCCGTCTTTAATTACAGATATTCGCAAAAAAGTATTCACCGAGGTTGCCCGTATGGCATACTCCGGTCGTGGATATGAGGGCGTGGATGAGCTGCCTTATATCATCGTGCCCGGCGACCAGCCGCTGCACCGGGATTCTATTTTCCTGGAAAGAGCCATCGCCAGCGAGCGGGTGCGCCTTGCCATGGGCCTTAATATCCGGCCCATTCAGACAAGGCATTTGATGACCGAGGGCATGGATGCCGCGGCGGTTGCCGAGCAGTATTACGAGCCGCCACTGGTCAATATCATTCCCTATGCCTGCCATGCCTGCCCCACCAATCAATATAAGGTAGGCCACTACTGCCAGAACTGCCTTGCGGCATCCTGCCAGAAGGTTTGCCCTAAGGATGCCATTTCTTTCCGCAACAACCGTTCTTACATCGACCTTGACAAGTGTATCCGCTGCGGAAAATGCGCCAAGGCCTGTCCCTACAATGCTATCGTCCATTTGCGGCGCCCTTGTGCCGCGGCCTGCGGCATGGATGCCATCGAGTCCGATGAAAACGGCAGAGCTGTTATCAATCAGGATAAGTGCGTGGCCTGCGGCCAGTGTCTGGTCAGCTGCCCCTTTGGCGCAATTGTGGATAAGGGCCAGATATTCCAGACCATCCAGTCCATTTTGCAGGGCCATAAGGTGGTAGCCATTGTAGCACCTGCCTTTATCGGTCAATTCGGCAAGCATTCTACCCCCGGCAAGTTTATTGCTGCCATGAAGAAGCTTGGCTTCTACCGTATTATGGAAGTGGCGATCGGCGCTGATATGTGCACCATCGAGGAAGCAAAGGACTTTTTGGAGAAAGTTCCGGCGGAGCAGAATTACATGGCAACATCCTGCTGCCCGGCCTGGCACTCCATGATCTACAAGCTGTTCCCCGGTGAGGCTAAGAATATCTCCATGACCTTGACGCCCATGGTCTTTACTGCAAGACTTATGAAGAAAAAGTATCCCGGCTGCAAGGTGGTGTTTGTTGGACCTTGCGCCGCAAAGAAACTGGAGGCCATTCGTGCGGATATTCGTTCCGATGTAGACTTTGTGCTGACCTTTGAGGAACTTGCCGGTATGTTCGAAGCGAAGGAGATTGATTTTGAAACCATCGAGCCTATGTATGACCTGAATGAGGGTACTGCTGCGGGCCGTGGCTTTGCGGTGTCCGGCGGTGTTGCCGGTGCGGTGACAAACCTAATCAAGCAGACCAATCCGGATATGGATGTCAAGACTGCCCGGGCCGAGGGCCTGCGGGATTGCCGTAAGCTGATGACCCTGGCCAAGGCGGGTAAGTATAACGGTTATCTGCTGGAGGGCATGGCTTGCCCCGGTGGTTGTGTTGCCGGTGCGGGCACATTGCTGCCGGTAGAGTTGGCTGCCAGCGTGGTGGGGCGCTATCAGAAAGAAGCGGACACGGAAAGTCCGCTGGAAAGTGCCTACCGGGATAAGGGTGAAACTTTGGATTAACCGTACAGCCCCTGCTCGTTCTGAGCGGGGGCTGCAGATCATTTCCTGTATTGCCTTTTTGTGGAAAACGTGGTAAAATGTTTTTTGTTGTAAGGAAGGAGGCTGCCGAAATGGAATTTAATGATATATACGATGCCAACCGGCGGCCTACCGGACGGATCCACCGACGAGGTACTTCCTGGAAACCGGGAGAATACGGCCTTGTGGTGTGCGTGTGGGTCTATGACGGGAAGGGAAACCTGCTTTTGACCCGCCGCGCCAAGGGCAAGAGCTTTGCCGGCACATGGGAAAATTCCGGCGGTGCTGCTCAGACGGGGGAGACCAGCCGCCAGGCCGTTGCCCGGGAGCTCTTTGAAGAGACGGGTATCCGTGCGGAGGAATCGGAGTTTGAACTCATCGGTTCGGATCGGGATAACCGCACCTTCTATGATTTTTACTGCCTCAAGCGGCAAACGCCCATCGAAGATGTCGTACTTCTGCCGGGAGAGACGGATGCCGTCAAGTGGGTCAGTATGGCCGAGGTTCATGAGATGATTCGCAGGAAAGAAATTTGCCGCATCATTGCGGGGCAGTTCCTGCGGCAGGAGAAATTCCTGCTTCTTAAGCAAAATACACAAGACTGAATGGATTTTTTTGTAAAATACGCGGCAAACTTTGCTCTTGCAAAGTTTCCCCTTTTTCGGTTATAATGAAAAAAAGCGTTTTTTGAGTTCCGGCGAAAACGCTTCTGCCGGAACAGAGAACGCTTTTTCTTTTTTATTCTTTTCACATGGAGGAACTTGCTATGCTTGAGATTTCCCACCTGCCTGTACGCCACGGAAAAGTGCCCCTGCGGTATGCAAGAGGCCATTTTGCCACCAACCACAGCCATATCAATTACTACATTGATATTACATATCAGAAGACCCGTCTGAGTGAGGCAAAGGATACGGCTCATGAGCTGGTGTCCCACTTTGTCAACAATACGCCTGTTGATACTGTGCTGTGTCTGGACGGCACAGCGGTGCTGGGCACCTGCATTGCCGATGAGCTGACCAAGAGTGGTTTCCGCACTGTCAACCAGCACAAGACCATTTATATTGTAGAGCCGGAGTTTAATACCAACTCCCAGATGATCTTCCGTCAGAACATTCAGCCCATGATCCGGGATAAGCATGTTCTGATCCTGATGGCATCTGTATCCACCGGCTTTACCGCCAAGCGGGCCATTGAGGCAATCGGCTACTATGGCGGCGAGGTGGCGGGCATTGCCGGCATTTACCGCGCGGTGGACGAAGTGGGTGGTTATCCTGTCCGTTCTGTGTACAGTGTAAATGACCTGCCGGACTACGCCAGCTACGACAGCAGAGAGTGCCCCTTCTGTAAGCAGGGAAGAAAGATCGATGCTCTGGTCAATAGCTTTGGATACTCCATTCTGTAAGAAAAACAGAAATTGCCCGCTCCTTAAAAGGGGAGCGGGCTTTTACATTATATAATAAAAAACGAGGCAAAAAGCCCCGCAAAAGTGAAAAATATGGATTGACAAACGGTCCCAGATGGTGTACAATGGTCTTCCATACTGCGATAATATGCCCCAATAGGCATCCTTCCCAACATGGACATATTACCACGGTTTCCGGTGCGTGTCAAGAGCAAAGTTACAAAAAAGCGACAACTTGGCCGGGCGTATTACAAATCTGTAAGCAACACAACATTCAGGCGAAAGCCGAAAGAAAGGCTGTGATGATCCATATGGCAATGGTCAAGGACGTAAAGTTCGGCAAGACCATGCGTAAGTCCTACGCAAAGTACGATGAGATCCTAGAAATCCCCAACATGCTCAAGATCCAGAAGGATTCCTACGAGTGGTTCCTGAAAGAGGGCCTTCGTGAGGTGTTCAAGGATGTGGGCACCATTACCGATTTCTCCGGTAAGCTGGAGCTTAGTTTCCTGGATTACTCCATGGACGAAAAGCCCAAGTACACCATTGAGGAGTGCAAGGAGCGGGATGCTACCTATGCAAAGCCCATCAAGGTCCGTGTGCGCCTGCGCAACACCGAGACCGAGGAGATCAAGGAGCAGGAGATCTTCATGGGAGATTTCCCCATCATGACAAATGGCGGCACCTTTGTTATCAACGGTGCTGAGCGTGTCATTGTTTCCCAGATCGTTCGCTCTCCCGGCATGTACTACGGCCACGAGGTGGACAAGGCTGACCAGCATACCTATACTGCCACTGTTATTCCTTACCGTGGCGCATGGCTGGAATATGAAACCGACAACTCCAATGTGTTCTGGGTCCGTATCGACAAGAACCGCAAGCTGCCTATCACCAGCCTTATCCGCGCTATGGGTGTTTCCACTGATGCTGAGATCAAGGCGATGTTCGGCGAGGATGCGCGAATCATGGCTACTCTGGAGAAGGACCCCTGCAAGACCCGCGAGGAAAGCCTGCTGGAGATCTACCGTCGCCTGCGTCCCGGCGAGCCTCCCACGGTGGAGACTGCCATTGCCCATCTGGAGGGTCTGCTGTTTGATGCCCACCGCTACGATGTGAGCAAGGTCGGCCGCTACAAGTTCAATAAGAAGATGGAGATCTGGAACCGCCTTTCCGGTCAGGAAGTGGCGGAGCCTGTTGCTGACCCCATGACTGGCGAGATCCTGGCTATGCCCGGTGATTTCATCACCCGTGACATGGCTAAGGCTTTCAGCAAGAAGGGTGTAAATGAAGCCACCATCAAGGTCGGCGGTCAGAATGTTAAGATTTTGTCCAACGGCATGGTGGACATGGCATCCTTCGTTGACTTTGATCCCGCTGAGTACGGCATCCGTGAGAAGGTCCGCTTCTCCGTGCTGAAGGAAATGCTGGAGACCGAGGGTATCAACTGGGAAGAGGCCATTGCTGAGCGCTATGACGAGCTGATCCCCAATCACATCATCGTTGACGACATTATGGCATCCATCAACTACCTCAACTGTGTAGCTATGGGTGTCGGCACCGCTGACGATATCGACCATCTGGGCAACCGTCGCCTGCGCTGCGTAGGTGAGCTGCTGCAGAACCAGTTCCGCATTGGCTTCAGCCGCCTGGATCGCGTGATCCGTGAGCGCATGACCGTGCAGGACCTGGATGCGGTTACTCCCCAGAGCCTCATTAACATCCGTCCCGTGACGGCTGTTATCAAGGAGTTCTTCGGATCTTCTCCCTTGAGCCAGTTCATGGACCAGAATAACCCTCTGGCCGAGCTGACCCACAAGCGCCGTCTGTCCGCACTGGGCCCCGGCGGTCTGAGCCGTGACAGAGCATCCTTCGATGTCCGAGACATTCACTACACCCACTATGGCCGTATGTGCCCCATCGAGACCCCCGAAGGTCCCAACATCGGCCTGATCAACTATCTGGCTACCTTCGCCAAGATCAACGAGTACGGCTTCGTGGAAGCTCCCTACCGCAAGGTTGACAAGGCTACCGGTAAGGTCACCGACCAGGTGGACTACATGACTGCTGATGTGGAAGACGATTTCTACATCGGTCAGGCCAACGAGCCTCTGGATGAGAACGGCTGTCTGGCAAATGAGCGTATCACATGCCGTCACCGTAGTGAGATCATTGCTGTGGATCGGAACCCCATCGATTATATCGATGTTTCTCCCAGAATGATGATCTCCATCGCTACTTCTTTCATTCCCTTCCTGCAGAACGACGACGCTAACCGTGCTCTGATGGGCGCAAACATGCAGCGTCAGGCTGTGCCTCTGCTGACCACCGAGCCTCCTATCGTTGCTACCGGTATCGAGCATGCAGCAGCTGTTGACTCCGAAGTCTGTCTGAAGGCTCAGGGTGATGGCGTTGTC
>JAZUNW010000038.1:0-18063 GCA_045604325.1 Faecousia sp.
TACCTCCACCTTGGCAAGGTGGCGCTCTACCGGATGAGCTACACCCGCATCTGGTGCCTCCGGTCGGAATCGAACCAACGACACGCGGATTTTCAGTCCGCTGCTCTACCTACTGAGCTACAGAGGCATATTGTGGAGAGCGGCTGCTCTCCACAGATGCATTATATGGCGACCCGGAACGGACTCGAACCGTCGACCTCCAGCGTGACAGGCTGGCGTGCTAACCGACTGCACCACCGGGCCAAATTGTTTGGTGGGAACAACAGGGCTCGAACCTGTGACCCCATGCTTGTAAGGCATGTGCTCTCCCAGCTGAGCTATGCTCCCAAACCGTATCGCAAGGACGGTAACCTCAGCGACGGGTTTTATTATACACAGCGAGCCCCACTTTGTCAAGCACTTTTTTAAGAGTTTTTCGAGGAAATTTGGGGGCGTTTTACCGCCCCGAAATTTTGAAAATTTATACGCTTGCTGCCATTGCAGCGGCATAGGCCGTAGCCCATGCGATCTGCAGATTGAAACCGCCTGTATAGGCATCACAGTCAATGATCTCGCCGGCAAAATACAGCCCAGGAACGATCTTGGACCCCATGGTTTTGGGGTCGATCTCCGAAACCTTGATGCCACCGCAGGTGATGATCGCCTCTGCCACCGGCCGCTTGCCGGTGATCTCCAGAGAAAATCCTTTCAGGAGCTCCACAAGGCCCCTGCGCTGCTGTTTTGTGAGGGAATTGGCCTGCATGCAAGGATCAATAGCAAGCCGTTTCAGCACCACTGGAATCATACTGCGGGGCAGCAGATCCGTCAGCGCATTTTCCATAGTGCGGTTTTTATAGGTTTCCATATCCCGCAGCACTCTTGCGTCCAGCTTGCTCTCGTCCAGCGCAGGCTTTAAGTCGATCACAAGACGGCATCTTCCCTTCATATGGGCGCTGGCGCTGAGCACCGTAGGGCCGGACACGCCGAAATGGGTGAAAAGCAATTCGCCAAAGTCCCTATACAGCACTTTACCCTTTTCGTTAATGAGCTTAACGCCTACATTTCGCAGGCTGAGACCCTGCATTGCGGGGCAGTCCTCCCCTGCCGTTTCCAAGGGCACCAACGAGCCCTCGCAGGCCGTTACTGTATGCCCCAAGGCCTCGGCCATTGCATAGCCATCGCCGGTAGAGCCAGTGGTAGGATAGCTAAGACCGCCGGTTGCCAAAATGACCCACGGGGCATCAAACTGCCCATCGTCCGTCCTTACACCGGTAGCGGCACCGTTTTCCGTAAGGATCTTGCGCACTCTGCCGGTTTTCACCGTAACGCCTGCATTGCGAAGTTCTTTCTGCAAACACTCCAACACTGATTGAGACTTATCCGTTACGGGAAACACCCGGTTGCCCCGCTCCGTTTTCAAGGCGCAGCCGTTTGCTTCAAAAAACTCCATCACCTGCTTCGGCGGGCAGGCTGCCATAGCACTGTATAAGAATCTGCCGTTTCTCGGCACATTCTGCAGCACCTCCCCATCGGAGCAATCATTGGTTACATTACAGCGGCCTTTTCCGGTAATCAGCAGCTTTTTACCAAGGCGGTCATTGCGCTCCAGAAGCAGCACTTTTTTCCCTTGGCGAGCAGCAATGATAGCCGCAAACATGCCCGCAGGACCGCCGCCTACGACAATACCATCAAACCTCATTGTCCGTCCGCCCGTTTTTCATAAACATTGTACTCTTCCCAGAGATACTCCAGCTCATTAAACGTGCTGGCAAGCTCCTTCTCCCGTTTAGCCGCCAGCGCAACAAGCAGCGCATTGGTCACGCTTAACGGTGCTGCAAGAGAATCCACCAGCGACAGCATGTCGCTCTTAGCAAGCAATACATGGTCGCAGTTCTGCCCCAGAGGAGACAGGCGGCTGTCCGTCATACCGATGACAGTCGCACCGGTCGTGCGGCAATACTGCGCACCCTTGGTCGTAGCCGCTGAGTACCGGGGAAAGCTGAACGCGATTACAACATCATCCGCTGTCAGCCGAACGATCCGTTCAAACATTTCGCTGGCGCCGGACGCTGTGATGATGTGGACATTCTGGAACATGTAATTAAGGTAATAGCCCAAAAAGCTTGCCAAAGGCGCGGCAGATCGCACGCCAAGAATATAGATCCGCCTGGCCCGCAAAATAGCGTCCACAGCAGCCTGAAACTCCTTGCGATCTACTGTTTCCGCTGTCTGGCGCAGCCGGTCAATATCCGATTGCAGAACCATGGACACGATATCCTGATTGCCGATACGGTCGTTGGTCACCTCAATACGCTGCACCGAGGTCAAACGATTTGCAACCATTTCCTGCATAGCTTTCTGCATGCCGGGATAGCCATCGTAGCCCAGCTCCATGGCAAAGCGTACCACTGTGGATTCCGAAACACCCACTGCCTTGCCCAGTTTGCTGGCAGTCATAAAGGCCGCCTTGTCATAAGATTCCGTAATAAACCGGGAGATTCGGCGCTGTCCCTTGGAAAAAGTCGGCTCTTGGCTTTGTAATATCGCAAGGATATCATTATGCATCGCAGTTGCTCCTTTTCTCATATCGCTCATTTATCGTTAGCATTTTAATAGTAACAGCTTTCCTGCATTTTTGCAAGTAGCAGACGCAAAAATTGCAAAATTGCGGAGCTTATTTCAGCTCCGCAATCTCATCTTCTGTTAAGTACCGCCATTTACCCAAGGGCAGATCTCCCAATTTCACACTGCCTTCGGCAATTCTGCGAAGTCTCGTGACCTTTGCGCCTGCAGCCTCGCACATCCGCCGGATCTGCCGGTTGCGTCCTTCGTGGATGGTAACAAGGAGTCTCCCCTGCTGGCCATTGGCACGAAGAAGGCTTACCTTAGGGGGCTGGATCTGATAACCGTCCAGCACGATGGGCCGACGAAGCAAGGCAGGCAAGGCATCGTGGTAGCCCTGTACCCACACCTCGTAAGTCTTTTCCACCTCTTTTTTGGGGTGCATAAGGGCGTTGGCAAAATCTCCGTCATTTGTAAAGAGCAACAGCCCCTCGGAATCCATATCCAACCGTCCTACAGGATAGACCCTGAGACCGCATTCTTTCACAAGCTCCGCTGCGTTTTGCCGACCCTTTTCATCAGAAAGAGTGGTCACATAACCGCGGGGCTTATGGAGCATGATGTACACATTTTGCGGCACTTCCGGCAAAGGCTTGCCGTCCAGCAATATCTCATCTGCCTGGGGGTCTGCGCTTTCGCCAAGCTTCGCAACGCGCCCATTGACACTGACCCGTCCGGCCAATAGGATCTCCTCCGAGGCGCGGCGGGATGCCACGCCCCGGGAAGATAAAATTTTCTGCAAACGCTCTGTCATTTGTTTCCTCCAAACCAGCCATCCCAAAAATGCTTTTTGGTCTGCATCTGTTTGATCTCTACAGTTTGGGCATACTGAAGCGGTACTTTGCCCACACATTTATCTTCAATGCAAACATAAGCATACCCTGCATCCGCACCGGCTACCACCGGTGCATAGATGAACTCCGGTCCGGAGATCACGATCTCCGGAATTTCATCTGTCGCCAGTGGAAAAGAAAAGCCTTCTTCTGCCACCAGCTTAACACTTTCCACCTCGCCGCCAACCACCGTTTTTGCACCTATGCACATGCCGGGAGTAATGATGGTGCGCACCGTGTATCGGGAGAAACCGTCATTCAAAAGGGACGCATGATCCGCCCAGTCGTTGCCGTCATTGATCGTCACTGCCACAAGGCGTCTGCCATCACGCTTTGCGCTGGACACAAGGATTCGACCTGCCGCCTTGGTATAGCCGGTCTTTACACCGTCGGCACCTTCTACCCGCCACAAAAGCTTATTGTGATTGGTAAGACTGCGTTGACCAGCCCGCACATTTTTCGTGGAAACCGTCTGGGCAAAAATGGGATTTTGCATGGCATAGGCCGTCAAAACCGCCAGATCCCGGGCAGTTGAATAGTGATTGGGGCTGTCAAGACCGTTGGGGTTTTCAAAATGGGTGCCCGTAAGGCCAAGGCGATGTGCTTTATCGTTCATCAGCTGGGCAAAACCCTCTACCGTGCCACCGCAATAGATCGCCAATGCCACAGCTGCATCGTTTCCGCTGTGCAGCATCAGCCCGTACAAAAGATCCTGCAAAGTCAGCACTTCGCCCTCTTTCAGATACATGGAAGAGCCCTCGATGCCAACTGCCTCTTTGGGAATGCGCATTCGATCCAGTACATTGCACTGCTCGCATACGATCAGCGCCGTCATGATCTTGGTAGTGCTGGCGATCAGGCTGCGGCTGTCGGCATCCTTTTCATAAAGCACTCTGCCGGTATCCGCATCCAGCAAGATCGCTTTTTGGGCAGACATTGCCCGTACATTACAAGGTAAAAGCAGGACGGCAGCTATCAGCGCAGCAGCCGTCCTGATGATGGTTTTCTTCATTTTCCTCACCCGGAGCTATTATAGCCCCAAAAAGGAAAATTATTCGCCCTTTTTCTCTGTTCTTGCGTCGATAAAGGCAGAAATCCGGTCCAGAACATCCGGCACCTGCTCCACAAGACGGTCTACTGTGGTGTTGGCAGGCGCAGTAACGGGCAGCATGCGGACATTGCCCTCCTTGATGACCAAGAACGCAATGGGCGTAACTTTAACGCCACCGCCTGCGCCACCACCAAAGGGATTTTCCTGCTTGTTCACATTCCTGGACACATAGTCACTGCCGCCGCCTGCAAAGCCAACGCTGACCTTGGAAACGGGGATGATGGTAATGCCGTCCGCGGTAGTGATGGGCTCACCGATAACAGAATTCACATCCACCATCTCACGGATCTTGGCAATGGTATTTTCCAGCATATTGGGAAGAGTTTGGCTCATTGTAGTGCACCGCCTTTTCTTAATTTCACGATTCTTAAAAATTCACGGATGATTCGTCTGCCGTGGATCGCCGCCACCAGCAAGAGTCTTCCCACTGTAATGGTCAGATCCAACCGGGCATAGACTTCTGTTTTTTGTGCTATAAAGTCGCAGGTAATATCAAGGTCTCTGTTTTTGATGATGAAAAACCGTTCCAGCTGGGGCATTACATTCTCCAGTGCGGCCCATGCCCTGCCGTAATTTACAGCAAGATCGCTGGGGTCACCGCCGGCAAGGGTCAGCTGAAACTCCAAAAGGTCCACGCGGATCTTCCGGCGAAAATCCACCAAAAAGTCCAGCACAGAGCGGACTAACGGCAGAAAATCCGAAACGGAACCGCCTTTTTTATCTTGGGCTTGTCCTTTCCCTTGGGGCTTTTCTTTGCTTTGCTGCTTATTCTTTTTCTCTTGAGCCTTTTTCTTTCCGGGATACAGCGTGACCCGGAAAGGCCCAAGGATCAAGCGCACAAGAGGCCCTTCTATTCCGTATTCTGCACTGACACCCAGCGGCACAAACATAAGCCCCGCAAGAATTGCCAGTGCGATCAGCCAGCCCATTATTCCCCTGCTGCCGGCTGGGCAGCTTCTTCAGCAGGCTCTTCGATGGCAAGCTGCTCCGGCTCACCGAAGTTGATCTTTTCGATGGGCGGCAGCTCCTCAAGGCTGCTGATACCAAAGGTACGCAAAAAATCCGGAGTGGTCTTATACTGAATGGGACGGCCCGGCACATTCAAGCGCCCCGCTTCCTCGATCAGTTTCTTGTTCAGCAACGCGCCCACGGAATAAGAACTGTCTACACCGCGGATCTGCTCCACCAGCGCCTTGGTTGCCGGCTGGTAGTAGGCAACAATGGTCAGTGTCTCCAGCTGAGAAGAGGAAAGCTTCGGCGGCTTTCTGGTCTCCAATGCCTTGGTCACATAGTCTGCCATCTCGCCGGAAGATACCATCTGGTAGCCCTTTTCCAGCTTCAAAACACGGATGCCCCGGCGCTCAAAAGCCAAAGCATCTGCCAGCGCGTCAGCTGCAGCAGCAACATCCTTTTCATCGACTTCCAGTGCCATGGCAAGGCGGGATGTCTCCACCATTTCGCCGGATGCAAAGAGGATCGCCTCGATGCAGCGCTGTAATTCAGTTTGTTCCATCTTGGCCCACCTCCATGTTTACCTTCGTTTCATCTACCAGCCTGACATCCGGATCGTCGCCATTGACATCGCCCTCCAACACAACAGAACCGGTCTTGCACATTTCCAAAACGGAAATAAATGTTGCAACCACCTCAGAGCGGGTCTTATTGCCCTTAAAGAGATTCATCAGCTTCTCAACGCCCCGCAATATGAGTCTTCTCAATATCTCACCGGTCTTGCGGCTGACGGGATACCGCTCCTTGCCAACAATGCCCTTAAAGTTCACTGTCGGCGGCGGCAGACGGCGCTGATTCCGCTCAGAAATCTCATCCAGCGCCCGCAAAAGATCAGCCGTTTCATGCTGATAGCGGTAGGTTTGATCCTTCCGCAGAGGCTCTGGCTCTTTGGTAAAAAGATTTCTGCCGATCTCATTTCTGGGTTCCAGCCATGTAATGGCGGTGCGGATCTGCTCGATGGCCTCCTTGCGTTGGCGCTCCAAAAGATTTTGCCGCAGCAAGTCCAGTTCGCTTTCCGCCTCTGCCTGCTCGGCAGCGGAAAGGAGCATCTTCGTCTTAATAAGCATCAGGTGGGACGCCATGGTGATAAACTCGCTGGCGATCTCCATATCCAGCCGCTTCATCTCGTCCAGATACGCAAGATACTGCTCCAGAATGGCCGTAATGGAAACATCCTGGATCTCTATTTTATTTTTACTCAGCAGCAGAAAGATAACATCCAGCGGACCTTCAAAATCCTCCATCTGCTCTGAGCGGGTACGAACGATACCCTCCAGGCGATATTGCGGCTCTCCCATAAAAACTCCTTACACAGTACTTACCCATGCTAATTTTGAGTATTATAACACTATTTTTTTCTTTATGCAAGGTTTTTTGCCACAAGGCCATTATTGCCACATTTTTAGTTGCTTTATGCCACGATAAATGATCGTTTATATGTGCATGTAGGGACCGGCGTCCTCGACGGTCCGGTGATTTTGCAAAGCAAAATCACATCGCCGCAGGCGATAAATTAATGTTTTCCTGCGGAAAACCCCGAAATTGCTGGGCAATTTCGGGCGGGCTGTCCGGGGGGCAGTCCCTACATTCTTTTATGTTCGTGCGCTAAACGATCATCTACAGCAAAAATACGCCGCACCATAAGGTGCGGCGCACAAAGCATTATTTGTAAAAACTGTTGCCACCGATGAATTCCCGCACCAAACTGGTAGGTGGGATCTCGTCGTCCACATCCGCAAAGCGAACATAGTTGAGAATTTTCACGATAGAGCGAACATCATCATAGCTTTCGTCCTCCGGAGGAACGGCTGTCAGCAAGGGAAAAATGTGCTTTTTCAGCACAGCCAGTTCATAAAGCGTAGAGCTGTTGAAGATCACATCCGCATTTTCCTGATAGGGAAAGATCCACCGCTCCTCGCCTCTGCGTACACTGTCCCACATGGCAATGGTTTTTTCCACAGATGTGCCCCGGCTTTCATAATCCCGAACGATCCGCCGCAGTAGCCGCAGATAGGACGTGGGAATGCGGTTGTGGTCATCCAAATTCAAGGGCAGCAGCGGGCTGATATAAAGCCGGAATACCTTGTTTGTATCCAGTCCGTTGGGCAGCAATGCCGGATTCAAGGCGTGAAGTCCCTCCACGATCACAACAGAATCCGCATTAAGGTGCAGCTTATGTCCGTTCCATTCCCGCTTGCCGGTTTTAAAGTTGAAGGTGGGGATCTCCACGGTCTTCCCATCCAGCAACGCAGCCAAATGCTCACCAAAGAGAGCGGTATCGATGGTATTGATATGCTCTAAGTCCAGCTTTCCGTCGGGTCCGGGCGGGATCTGATCCCGGTCGATATAGTAATCGTCTAAACTCATCAGCATGGGCTTTTTGCCGTGGACACGAAGCTGCGTAGCCAGCCGATTTGCGGAAGTCGTCTTGCCGGAAGAGCTGGGCCCTGCCAGCATCACTGCCCGTGCACGGCGCTCACAGACCATATCTGCCACTTGAGAATACCGCTTTTCATGGAGTGCCTCATTGACCCGGATCAGTTCCCGTATGCGCCCGTTATCTACAAGATCATTGAGGTCAGCAACGGTTTGACACTCCATCAGCTCGCCCCAGCGTTCTCCTTCTGTGTACACATTGAAGAAGTTAGGCATATGGCTGTACCGGGCAACCGCATCGGGATTCCGGTCATCCGGGAAGATAAACAGGAAACCACCCTCGGCACTTTGGATATCCCATGTGCGCAGATAACCGGTAGAGGGTGCCATTTCCCCGTAGTAATAGTCGGCAAATTCCCCGTGGGAATAAACATCGAAGTATTCCTTTTCCCGCCACTTCAGCAGCCGGGCCTTATCCTCCTGCCCTTGACGCAAGAAGTGCTCGATGGCATCTTTCGTTTTCATGCGGCTGCGCAGCAGCGGAATATCAGCATTTACGATGCTTTTTACATGCTCTTTCAGCAGGTCTGCCGAAAAGTCCTCCGCACCGTCCACCTGCACATAAAGCCCCGCGCCCACTGTGCAGTTCATCTTCGCACGGGCTTTGGGCCAAAGCTGCCACAGAGCAAGAAACAGCACAAATTGAGCCGTGCGGACATAGGCATCTTTGCCGGTAGGATCGCTGTAGCGCAGCAGATTCACCACACCCCCGGATGCAGCCATGGCTCTACGGATAGAGGTTCGCTCGGCTTTCGCATCCTTTTGGCGCAGGGGTATATAATTAAGGGTGAACACCTCACCGGCGATCTTTGCCGCCAAGGGGTCTGTAGAAAGCCTGCCGGTCACAAGGTCCAGTTCCTTGATGATCTCCAGCAGCGACTGCCCGGGCTTTGCCACAACTTTTCTTCCGTCGATAATCAGTTCCATAAGCTGCCTCCTTCCTCAACAAGTCCAATATATGCGTATCTTACAATTGATATTATACAGTACAACCCCAAAGTTTGCAACTGTGTGTAAAAGGGATTGCTTTCTTCGACAAAATATGTTATAAGGGTATTACACTTATCCGGGAGGAACTATATGACATCCAGACGCAACCACTATCAGGAACTGGAAAAAATGCTAAAAACTGCGTTGCTGGCCAATACCGCAGTTTTTGTGCTGTATCTGATCTTTGCAGGTATTGTTTGGCTGAAAGTGATTTTTGCTATCTTCTCCCTCTTGATCCCCTTGGCAGGTCTTGCCCTGCTCTTCATCTCCCGGGAACTGCTGCGGCAGCGAAGCCTATGGCTGACTACCGGTTTTTTCTCTTTGCTTGTCTGCACTGTTGTTTCTTTGATACTTGCATTTCCCTAAAAGATAAGCGCTGCTTCACACAGAAGCAGCACTTTTTTATTCTTCCTGTCCGATGGACATAATGTCGTAAGGCGTGGTCTGATAAACAAAATAGTTGAGCCAGTTGGAAAACAGCAGATTACCGTGACCCCGCCAGCGGATAATGGGCTCTTTCGTATCATCGTCATTAGGGTAGTAGTTTTCCGGTACACGGATGGAAAGACCTTGGTTCTTATCACGCAGGTACTCTTTTTCCAGCGTATCCGCATCATACTCAGAATGACCGGTAACAAAGATCTGCCGGCCGCCCTTGTTCATCACAGCATAAACACCGGCATCATTAGAAGATGCCAGAATTTTGAGCTCGGGAACTTTCTCAATGTCTTCCCGCAGCACCGTGGTATGACGGGAATGGGGCACCCAAAAGGTATCATCAAAGCCCCGCAGCAAAATAGCCCGCTTGTAGTCTGCCTTGTGCTTAAATACACCAAACAGCTTTTCCGGCAGCTGATGTTTATTAATTCCATAGTGGTAGTAAAGTCCTGCCTGAGCACCCCAGCAGATGTGGAAGGTCGAGTGGACATTGGTCTTGCTCCACTCCATGATCTCGGTCAGTTCCTGCCAGTAGTCCACATCCTCAAAATCCATGTGCTCTACCGGCGCACCGGTGATGACCATACCGTCAAACTTGCGGTGCTTCAGCTCGTTAAAGCTCTTGTAAAAGGACAGCAAATGCTCCTGGGGTGTATTCTTGGAGCGGTGGGATGTGGTGTGCATCAGCTCTAAGTTTACCTGCAGAGGCGTGTTGCCCAAAAGGCGGGTCAGCTGGGTCTCTGTCGTGATCTTCGTGGGCATCAGATTCAGCAGTACGATCTCCAGAGGACGGATGTCCTGCCGGATAGCCCGGTCTTGGGGCATGACGAATATATTCTCCTGCTGCAGCGTCTCTACTGCCGGCAGGTCATTGGGTATCCGGATCGGCACACATATCCCTCCTTATGCGGAAATTTGACACCATTCTACTGCAAATCCCCGTAATTGTCAATCACCGTTCCGGGATAATAGTGGGCAAGTATTTCCTTGTATGTACTGCCCTTTACTGCCATGGCATCGGCTCCGTACTGGCTCATCCCCACCCGGTGCCCTTTGCCTCGGGTGGTGATCGTAACACCGCCGCTGTCCGCTGATACCGTAAAGGCCGTAGAATTCAGCCCCAGTATTTTCCGCAACTGGGTGCCGGAATAACTGATGCCGCCAATGAACATGGTGGCAACACCACCGCCATCGGTATGCGTTACCTGTCCGAACCAGCTTTTGGGGTTGCCGCTCAGTTCTCGCCCCAGAGCCTCACAAAACTCCGTTTTCTGAAAGTAAACCAAGTCAGAAAACCCTTTGGCATTTTCCTCTCCGGGGCTATCCACCGCCTGCAGGTAGGCAACATTCTCACCCCAGACCGCTTGGGCATCCTCTGTCCGACCTCCGGAGCAAGAAAAATAGGTCGCCTCCGCAAGTGTGCCCCTATAGGTCAGGACTTGTCCTGCAGTCCCATCTACCGCCAAACGGACCTTATCCACATCCGCCTGTTTTCCGGAAGATTTCAAATAATCTTCTTCCGAAACATAGGCCTGACAGCAGGAGGATCTCGTACACACCGCGCAGTCGCTGTGCCTGTCCATCCGCTGCATATGCCGCAGGGTGTAAGTTCTTGCCACCACTGCCTGCGCTTTCAGCGCTTCAACTTCAAAAGACGCAGGCATCTCCGCCAGCACCACGCCCAGTATGTAATTTTCCAGTTCCATCATCTGGGCCACGCCATCGCCGTTTCCCACGGGTATAAACATGGTTTCGGCAGCAGGCTGCGTGTCTGCCTGCTCTGTGGGCGCAGTTGTCGGCTCAGTCTCTTTCGGTACTGACGCAGAGCAACTTGCAATATGCAGCATCACCTGCGGCAGAAGCGCACCCAGCAGCAAGGCGGCCACAAGTTGCTTTTTAAATCCATCCATCCCCATCCCTCCTGCTGCCATTTTATCAGCACTGCGTGCAATTTTTTGCCGCAAAGCGCCGAAGCCATTTCCAAATTCAACCCCAATCTTGACATAGAACCGGACGGCAGGTATAATTTATGACAGAATACCGTGAAACGGAGCCCAATTATGAAACATAATCTAAAGAGAATTTTACCGATCCTGCTGTCTATTGTCGTTATCTGCAGTGTGGTATGGTATCTATTCGTATATGACCGGGATTTTACCCGTGATATGCTTGTCCGGCAAGCCCGCTATTTTGAAACCCAAGGTAACCGCACCCTGGCGGCATGGCTGTATAACCAGGCCTATGTCCAGTCCGGCGAGGACGAGGATGTGGCCATGGAGCTTGCAGAACGGTTCAAGGCCGTTGGCGACTATACGAAAGCCGAACGCACGCTTACAAATGCCATCAAAGACGGCGGTACTGTGGATCTGTACATTGCCCTTTGCAAGACCTATATCGAGCAGGGCAAGCTGAAAGATGCCGTGACCATGCTGGATAATGTGACAAATCCGGAGATCGTGGCGCAGCTGGAAACACTCCGTCCCAAAGCCCCCATCGCCAGCCACCCCTCCGGCACTTTCGATCAGTATGTTACCGTAACGGTGGAAGCACCTGACGGTAACCTTTATATGACATCCGACGGCACGTATCCTTCTTTAAAAAGCAATGTAACCAACGGCTCTGTTGACCTTGTTGGCGGTGTAAACGAGGTTTATGCACTTGCCATCGGAGAAAACGGGCTAATCAGTCCCCTTTCCTATTTCAGTTACACCGTTTCCGGTGTCATCGAGGAGATCGTCCTTTCCGACAGCGCCATCCACAATTCTGCCCGGGAACTTCTGGAGCTGGACGAAGACGCACCTTTGTTTACGAACTATCTATGGCAGATCACCTCTTTTGTCATCCCCAAGGATGCTGCGAGCAGCGCTGACCTCAGCTACATGCCATACCTGCAGACTTTAACCGCAGAAAACAGCACCATCAGTAGTTGGAGCAGCCTTTCGTCCCTTTCCCAGCTGACGGAGCTCACCTTTAAGAATTGTGTGCTTTCTGCTCAGGATCTTACCGTCATCGCATCCCTGCCCAAGCTGGAAAAACTGACCCTATCCGGCTGTAGCCTTAGCAGCATCGATGGTCTTTCCAATGCCAAGCAGCTTACCTATCTGGATATGAGCAACAATGCCATCCGTGATCTTACCCCCTTGTCCTTTATGTCCGGCCTGCAGACACTGGATCTCGACCACAATGCACTGGAAAACTTAAGCGCACTGAGTTCCCTTGCAAATCTGCAAACACTGGATGTATCCCATAACTCTTTGACTTCCGCAGCACCCCTTGCAAGCTGCACGCAGCTGACCACACTGGACATTAGCAACAATCTCATCACCGGTCTTTCCGGTTTCGACACTTTGGCAGAGCTTACCTCTCTCAAAGCATCCTACAACAAGCTGACAGACATCAGCAAGCTGAGCGGTTGCACCAAGCTGACGGAGCTGGATATCTCCAACAACACGGTGACCGACATCAGCGCCCTGTCCGGCCTGAATGCTTTGCAAACCCTTAACTTCTCCCGCAATTCCGTCGAAACGCTGCCTGCATGGAGCAAGGGCAGCGCCCTCGTGACCATCGACGGCTCTTACAACAAGATCAAATCCGTATCCGGCCTTGCCGGCTTCGAAAATCTCAACAACATTTTGATGGACTACAACAACATTTCTGCCGTCGACAGCCTGAACACCTGCTCCAATCTGGCAAAAGTAAGTGTTTACGGCAATCCTGTTAAGGATGTATCCAAGCTGAAAGACCTTGGCATCATCGTTAACTACACTCCGAAAACCTAAAAAAGAACTCCGAGCGATAAGCTCGGAGTTCTTTTTATACCCGCTTGAGTATCAATTCCAGCGCCGCATCCACAGCAAGCTTTCGTACCGCGTCACGGTCACCGGAAAAATGGAATTTTTCCGCTACCGCTCCATGCTCGTCCGCAAAGCCGATGAATACAGTGCCCACCGGATTACCATATTCGTCGCCGCCGGGGCCTGCAAGGCCAGTGACAGAAACAGCATAGTCTGCCTCCAGCACTTTCCGTGCCCCCTGGGCCATGGCCATTGCCACGGGAGCAGACACAGCACCAAACCGGTCAAGCACTTCCTCCTCGACTCCCAGGAGGCTGTGCTTAATTTCATTCTGATAGCTGACGATGCCGCCCTTATAGGCTGCGGACGCACCGCTGACCGCTGTCAGCGCACCGCCAACAAGGCCGCCGGTGCAGCTTTCCGCTGTTGCGATGCTCTTGCCGTGAAGGGCTTCAATCACCTTATATGCTTTCGTCATGGTAAGCCACCTTAATTCTTTCAATACTCTGGAGTGCCCGTTCGATCAGAGCCTCCCTATCCAGCTTGCGCTCGGCATTGATGAGCTGAGCGAGGGTGGGCTTGGTCTTGGGGTGCTTGGGAGTAAAGACGGTGCAGCAATCCTCATAGGGCAAAATGGAAGTTTCCATGGTGCCGATTTTACGGGCAATGGTGACGATCTCTTCCTTATCCATGCCAACGAGCGGCATGAAGATAGGAATATCCACCACAGCGCCGGTAACGGTCATGGCCCCCATGGTCTGGGACGCCACCTGACCCAAATTTTCGCCGGTAATCAGCGCGCCGCAGCCGTCATTCTTGGCGATGCGCATACTGATCTCCATCATAAACCGGCGCATGATGAGGGTAAAGAACTCCTCAGGGCAGTTATCCCGGATAGCCTCCTGAATTTCCGTAAAGGACACTACATTTAAGGTCATGCGGCCGCTGTACTTGGTGACCAGCCGTGCCAGCTCAATAACCTTGTCCTTTGCAAGCTGGGAAGTGTAGGGATAGGAGAAGAAATGGACACACTCGATCTCCACGCCCCGCTTGCCGATCATATAGGCCGCCACGGGAGAGTCGATGCCGCCGCTGAGCAGGCACATAGCCCGGCCACCCACGCCGGTGGGCAGACCACCTGCACCTGCTTCCGCAGGGCCGTGGACATAGGCTGCAAGGTCACGGACCTCAACATATACTGTATAATCCGGACGGTGGACATCCACTTCCACCGTGGGATGAGCTTCCGCCAGTCTGCCACCGATCTCCTGAGAGATCTGAATGGAAGTCATGGGGAATGCCTTGTCAGACCGCTTGGACTCCACCTTAAAGGACTTAGCACAGTCCAGATCATCGCCAAGATAGGCTTCTATCGCCTCAAAAATAGCGTCCAAATTCTTATCGCAAGGACGGCAGCGGCACAGGCTCACCACACCAAAAATACTGTGGCATGCCTCCCACGCGCCCTCTACATCCGCCATTTCATCCATGGGCTCTACGTAGACCGTAGACTGCATGATATACACATCAAAATTGCCGTAGTGCTTCATTCTGCGGCGGACATTCTGCCGAAGTCTGCCCTCAAACTGGCGCTTATTTGCGCCCTTCAGGACGATTTCGCCCAATTTCAGAAGAAAAATTTCTTTCATCATCATACCTCGTTTATTGATTTCCCAAGTTCACCGTGCGGTACTGGATCGCCTCGGCAATGTGCTGGGGCTGTATGTTTTCACTGCCTTCCAAGTCGGCAATGGTGCGGGCAACCTTCAAGATACGGTCATAAGACCGGGCTGTCAATCCCAATGCATCAAACGCCTGCTTCATAAGCGCCGCGCAAGCATCATCCAACTGGCAGTATTGCCTCATTTCCTCCGGACCCATACGGGCATTGCACATACTGCCGGAAGAAAACCGCTGCTGCTGGCGCTGACGGGCAGCATCCACACGGACCTTGACATTGGCGGAGGGCTCTGCCTCAGCGCGGTTACGCAGATGCTCAAACTCCACCGCAGGCACCTCCACAATGATGTCAATCCGATCCAGCAACGGCCCGGAAATGCGGCTGCGGTAGTTCAAAACACTTTGCTCCGAGCAGGTGCAGCGACCGGAGACATCGCCGTACCAGCCGCATTTGCAGGGATTCATGGCGCACACCAGCATAAACTCCGCGGGATACGTCACCGCACCGGAAACACGGGAAATGGTCACCTGGGCATCCTCCAAAGGCTGGCGCATCATATCCAAGGTATCCTTGCGAAACTCCGGCAGCTCATCCAGGAACTGCACACCCTTGTGGGCCATAGAAATCTCACCGGGTCTGGGATTGGTGCCGCCACCGGCAAGGCCTGCATTGGAAATGGTGTGGTGAGGGCTGCGGAAAGGCCGCCGCATCACAAGGGGCTCTTTGGAATTCAGCAAGCCCATCACAGAGTAGATCTGACTGACCTCCAAGGATTCTTCCCAGCTCATTTTCGGCAGGATCGAGGGCAGTCGCTTGCTGAGCATGCTCTTACCGGAGCCGGGCGGACCCACCAAAAGCACATTATGCGAGCCGGCAGCCGCCACTTCCAGCGCCCGCTTCACATGCTCCTGTCCCAAAACATCCTTAAAGTCCGGCTCAGGAATATCCGTAGGCGCAGGCACCCAGATGGGCTCTTCCTGCAGCGCCGTTTCTCCATTTAATGCCGTCACCAGCTCCCGCACATTGCGGATACCGTAAACGGCAGGGCCGTGGGCAAGGGTCGCCTCTGCGGCATTTTCATAGGGCACAAACAGCGCCTGGATTCCCTCTTTCTTGGCTGCGATGGCCATGGGGAGTACACCGGAAACGGCTCTTAACTGACCGTCAAGGCTCACCTCGCCGATAAATGCGCTGGTAGACTTGGGCCTGCGCACACTGCCGGCAGCAGCCATGATACTTAAAAGAATGGGCAGATCGTAGTGCGTGCCTGCTTTTTTCAGATTGGCAGGGGCAAGATTCACCGTAATGCGACTGGTGGGAAATGTAAGACCGGAGTTCTTGGCTGCAGCCCGGACACGCTCCCTCGCTTCTTTGACAGCAGCATCCGGAAGACCTACGATGTCAAAACCGGGAAGACCGTTTGAAATATAACATTCCGCTACCACGGCATTGCCGCGGATACCCGTTATGCCTAAGGTTTTTACGCTGCAGATCATGGCTTTCGCCCCCTCTTGCACAATTTATACCATCATACTCCATTTCCCGGGAAATAACAAGTATTTTTCAACGGCGCTTTGACGATTCTTCTGATTTTTAAACACAATTTTCCTCAAAAGTCAGCACAATTCGGCTTTACAAACGGGAAAGAAAGTGCTATGATATAGAAGCAAAATAATGAATACTTTAGGAGGTATCATATCTTGGCAAGAAAATTCAAGACTATGGACGGCAATACCGCTGCCGCCCACGTTAGCTACGCCTTCACAGAAGTAGCTGGCATCTACCCCATCACCCCCTCCAGCCCCATGGCCGACAACGTTGACCAGTGGGCCGCTGCCGGTCGGAAGAACATCTTTGGCGACACTGTGAAGGTCGTTGAGATGCAGTCCGAAGCTGGTGCTGCTGGTACCGTTCACGGCTCTCTGGCCGCCGGTGCTCTGACCACCACCTACACCGCATCTCAGGGTCTGCTGCTGATGATCCCTAATATGTATAAGATCGCCGGCGAGTTGCTGCCCAGCGTGTTCCACGTATCTGCCCGTACCGTAGCTACTCAGGCACTGAATATCTTCGGTGACCACTCCGATGTCTACGCCTGCCGTCAGACCGGCTTTGCTATGCTGGCCGAGTCCAATGTGCAGGAAGTTATGGATCTGGGTGCAGTTGCTCACCTGGCTTCCATCGAGGGCCGTGTTCCCTTCATTAACTTCTTCGATGGTTTCCGTACCTCCCACGAGATCCAGAAGATCGCTATCTGGGACTACGAGGATCTGAAGGAAATGACCAACATGGAGGCTGTGGAAGCATTCCGCAAGCACTCCCTGAACCCCGAGCGTCCCGCAATGCGCGGCAGCCACGAAAACGACGACATCTTCTTCCAGCACCGTGAGGCTTGCAACAAGTACTACGATGCACTGCCCGCAGTTGTTGAGAAGTACATGAACAAGGTCAACGAGAAGTTGGGCACAAACTATAAGCTGTTCAACTACTACGGCGCTGCCGATGCTGACCGTGTGATCGTATGTATGGGTTCTTTCAGCGATGTTGCTGAGGAAGTTATCGACTACCTGAACGCTCATGGCGAGAAGGTCGGTCTGATCAAGGTCCGTCTGTACCGTCCCTGGAGCTCCGAGCATCTGCTGGCTGCTATTCCTGCAACCGTTAAGAAGATCGCTGTTCTGGACCGTACCAAGGAGCCCGGCTCTCAGGGCGAGCCTCTGTACCAGGATGTTGTTATGGCTCTGGCCAAGGCCGGCAAGGGTGACATCACCGTCATCGGCGGCCGTTACGGTCTGGGTTCCAAGGATACCCACCCCGCTTCTGTCTTTGCCGTATACGAAGAGCTGGCTAAGGACGCTCCCAAGAACGAGTTCACTATCGGTATCGTTGACGATGTGACCAACCTGTCCCTTGAGGAGAAGGTTTCCCCCAACACCGCAGCAGAAGGCACCATCGAGTGCAAGTTCTGGGGTCTGGGCGGCGACGGCACTGTTGGCGCTAACAAGAACTCCATCAAGATCATCGGCGACCACACCGACAAGTACGTACAGGCTTACTTCCAGTACGACTCCAAGAAGACCGGTGGTGTTACCGTTTCTCACCTGCGTTTCGGTGATAAGCCCATCAAGTCCCCCTACTACATCAACAAGGCCGACTTCGTGGCTTGCC